>JBEEJS010000167.1:0-8717 GCA_041169025.1 Candidatus Parcubacteria bacterium | reverse complement strand
GGACCAGCGGGATCTTCACCATGCCGTCGATCTTCGCGAGGCGAGCGATATCCAGCTCCGGTGCGATCTTGGATTTGAACGCGCCATGCGCCGTGCCGATGGAGATGGCGAGCGCATCGACGCGCGTGTCGCGGGCGAATTGCGCCGCTTGCTCCGGCGAAGTATAGAACGCCTCTTTTTCCGACACGGACACTAGGTCTTCAACGCCCTTGATGGCGCCGATTTCCGCTTCCACGGAGGCACCGGCAGCGCGCGCCCACGTCACCACCTGGCGCGTGCGCTTCACGTTCTCCTTGTATTCCAAGAGCGAGCCGTCGTGCATGACGGAGGTGTATCCGGCCTTCAGCGCGGCGCGGATCACTTTCAAATCCTTGCCGTGGTCAAGATGCATCGCGACAGGGACGCGCGCGCGTGCGGCCACGCGGATCATCGCCGTCAGGTAGTCCATGCCGGCGTATTCAATGGCGCCTTCCGAGGTCTGGATGATGACGGGGGACTTCAGTTCCACGGCGGCCTCGATGACGGCTTTCACCGCTTCCATGTCGTTCACGTTGAACGCGCCCACGGCGTATCGGCCCTTGTCTGCTTTCGTGAGGATGGATTTCAGGGTAGTCAGCATATGCGGCGGTTAAGTCCGATCGGACCGGTTCAGTGCGCAGCGCCGTCAATCGGCCGCGCGACCACGTCTTTGAACAGCGAGAGGAATTTCTTCATGCCGGCCATCTTCAACAGCCCCGCCTGCGGTCCGGTGTATCCCAGCACCGATGCCGAGTTCGCCGTCCCCCAGCGCAGCGCCTCGGAGACGGGCTTGCCCAAATGCAGCGCCGCCACGAATGCCGTGGCGAAGGCGTCGCCGCAACCAGTGCGCTCCACCGGCGGCACGTCCATGATGGGCATCTCCAGCATTTCCGCGCCGTCATAGGAATACGCACCCTTCGCGCCGTCCGTGATGAGCGCGATTTCGCAGCCAAGCGCACGCAGGTGCTTGAGGAGCTCCGGCATGGACTGGACACCGGTCTCGAGCAGTCGTTCGGCTTCCTCCTTGTTCATCACGGTCACATGGGACGCTTCAATCAGCGGTGCTACGGCTTTCAGGCCGAGCAGCAGTTGGTGCGTGCCGGGCTGGAAGCAGAACTTTGCCTTGCTGCGCTTCAGGTACGCCAGCAGGTCCTTGTGCATCACCTCGCTGCCTTTGCCGAGCGAGGTGTAGTACAGCCAGCCGGCCGCAGGGAGCCCTTTGGGGAAGCGGTAGGTGCGCGGCTCGTGATACACCAAGATGGTGCGCTCGCCATGGAAATTGAGCACGGTGGAGTAGTTGGTGCCGTGCTTGGGATCGCGGGTCACGTATTTGGTGCCCACGCCCTCGCGCTTCCAATGCGCCATCGTCATGTCGCCTACGTCATCCTTGCCGAGGATACTGACGATGGCCGACTTCAGTCCGAGCCGTGATGATCCGACCGTGTTGTTGGATGCGTTACCGGCTCCGGGAACCTTGATGACGCTTTCCACCGGGATCTTGTCCGCGTAATCGAGGCAGAGCTGGCATTCCTTTTCGTTGATGGTGCATTTCACCTCTGCTTCCTCGTTGTTGAGGGTGAGGAAGACATCCAGGGTGGAGTCGCCGATGGAGATGATGTCGAGCATAGTCAGAGAAACGGGAGAAAATAAGAGAGGAGAGAAATTAAGCTTCCGTTTCAACGCGTCTTCCTCACCACCACCCGCTTCGCTGCCGCCACGATGTGCGTCACGCCCATTCCGAATTTCTCGATGAGCTCATCCGGTGCGCCGGATTCTCCAAAGACGTTGGGGACGCCGACGAATTCCTGCGGCGTCGGGTGCTTGCGCGCGAGGAACTCCGCCACCGCTCCGCCGAGTCCGCCGGTGATCTGATGTTCTTCCACGGTGACGATCGCGCCGCACTTCTCCGCGGCAGCGAGTACCGCAGCCTCATCCAGCGGCTTCACCGTGTGCGAATTCACTACCATGGCATCGATACCCATGCTGGCCAGCGATTCCGCGGCAAGCAGTGCGTTGTGCAGCAGGGGACCGCAGCCGATGATGGCCACGTCTGCGCCGTCGCGCATCGTGTATGCGCGGCCAATTTGGAAAGGCGTCTCCGGCGTGGTAAACACCGGTGATTTTTCGCGTGCCAGCCGCAAATAATACGGTCCTTTCATCGCTGCTCCCGCAAGGGTGGCCTTCCGCGCCTCTACCGCGTCGCACGGAGCAACGATGGTCATGTTCGGGATGGGGCGCATGATAGCGATATCCTCGATGGCCTGGTGCGTTGCGCCATCCGGACCGACCGACACGCCCGCGTGCGAGCCGACGATCTTCACGTTGGTGTCGTTCAGGCAGATGTTGGTACGCACCTGCTCCCAGGCGCGTCCCGGGCAGAACATGGCGTACGAGGTGATGAACGGGATCTTGCCCGCGAGTGCCAGTCCTGCGCCGCCGGCGGCCAGGAATTGCTCCTGGATGCCCGCCTGGATGAAACGCTCCGGGAATTTCTCTTTGAACGCCATGTTGCGCGTGGAGTCGGTGAGATCGGCGCACATCACCACCACCTGCGGATCGATCTCCGCCGCGGCCACCACGCCTTCGCCGTAGCCGTCGCGCGTCGGTTTCTTGGTCACGCCGGGCGCGAGCGCGTCCGCCGCGAGGAATGCATCTGCACGCATCATACGGTTTCTTGTTCAGCCTTGAGTCGGCCTTCTTCCGCGCGAAGTTCCTCGAGCGCCTTCTCCGCCTGTCCCGGTTTGAACGGTTGGCTGTGCCAGAGGTAGTTGTTTTCCATGTAGGACACGCCTTTGCCGGGGACGGTGTGCGCCATGATGACGATCGGCTTCTGATGCAGGCCCTTCGCTTCCTCAAGTGCGCGTATCACGTCCGCCAGGTCGTTGCCGCTGCAGTCCAGCACGTGCCAGCCGAACGCGCGGTACTTGTCGGCGAACGGTTCCAGCGGCATGACATCCTCCGTGGTGCCATCGATCTGGATGTTGTTGCGGTCCACGATGACGACCAGGTTGTCCAGCCGGAGCTTGCCGGCGAAATGGATGGCCTCCCACATGATGCCCTCGTCGTGTTCGCCGTCGCCGGTCACGCAGTACGTCCGCCAGGTAGCGCCGTCCATCTTGGAGGCTTGGGCCATGCCCACCGCCTGCGCCAGTCCTGATCCGAGCGGGCCGGAGGTGGTCTCCGTACCGGGCAGTTTGAGGCGTTCAGGGTGCCCCTGGAGGCGCGAACCGAGCTTTCGGAGCGTGTCGAGCTCTGCGACGGGGAAGTACCCCGCCTCCGCCATGGCCGCGTATCGGATAGGACAGATGTGGCCGTTGCTCAAAATCAGCCGGTCCCGCTCCGGCCAGTCCGGCCGTGCCGGGTCGTGTCGCAGTTCATGGAAATACAGCGCCGTGAACACCTCGGCCATGCCGAGTGGGCCGCCCTGGTGGCCGCTGCCGGCTTTCGCCACGGAGGTGATGACGTGCTGCCTTAGCTTATTGGCAATCAGCTCGAGGCGCTTGAGTTCCTGGTCGTGGATGTGGCTCATAAAAGGCTTGGCTATGGGCGTATTGTAGCACTTTGTCCGTGTAGGGTCTGTTTAAATGAAACCGGCCCTGCGGGGGGGCCGGTTTCTTCGGATCATTCAAAATCCTTGTCCTTGATATGCCGCGCCAATTCCTCCCGCAGCATCTCGGCGCCCTGCTTGTCGAGCGCGATCACCTTCTTGAGTATGGCGTGGCAGTCCTTGCACGAGTGCGCCTTGGAGTCCTTCACGTAGAACTTCTCCATGCGCCAGATGTCGTCCAGTTTGCGGAGGAGGAGCTTTACCAGGTTATAATTGGTGTTTTTCATATGATGCATCATGCCTCACCCAGAGCCTTCTTGAACTCCAGCAGCGCCGCCGCCGGATCCGCCGCATCCGTAAGCGCGCTTCCCGCGACGAGCACGTCCGCGCCGGCTTCCACGAGCGACCTGACGTTCGATGGCCTTACGCCACCGTCGACCATGATGATGAGGTCCCCGCGGAGATCGCGGAGCACGCGCACCTTTTCCGTCGCGATGTCTTCGAAGGGCTGACCGGACTTTCCTGGCGTGACGCCCATCACCATCACGGTCCCGAAGCAATCGAGGTCCTTCGTGACGCGGGAGATGGGGGAGTCGGGGTTGAAGGTGATGCCGAGCCGCGCGGCATCTTCGCCGACACCGCGGCAGATGAGCGCGTCGCGCGAGGTGGCCTCAGTGTGGAACAGCACCCGTCGCGCGCCGGCCGCGAGCCAAACCGGCACGGCGTGCTCCGGGTTCGATACCATCAGGTGCGCGTCAAACTCCAAGCCGGCCAGCAATTCTTTCATGCGATCGGCGGGAGCGAAGCAGGTTTGCGGCGTGAACGTGCCGTCCATGACGTCGATGTGCAGTGGCAGTCCGAGCGAACGCACGCGCGCCACCTTGGCGACGAACTCGGCTTCGTCCTTGGCGAGGATGGCGGGGAGGATGATGGCCATAGGGAGGGTGAAAGGTAAAAAGGGTAAAAGGTTGAAAGGAAATCTCTCCCTCTTTCTACCTTTTTACCTTTCCCCCTTCGTATTGAGCAATCTTCTTCAGACGCCGCGCATGCCGCGCATCACCGGAGAACCGCGCACCCAGCCAGACCTTCACCAGTGCCACCGCGCGCGCCGGGGAGAGCGCCCGTCCGCCAAGAGACAGGACGTTCGCGTCGTTGTGCTCGCGCGAAAGCCGCGCCGACCAAGCGTCATACGCGAGTGCCGCGCGCACGCCCCGCACCTTGTTCGCCGCAATCGCCTCGCCGTTGCCGCTGCCGCCGAAGACGATGCCGAGCGTACGCCCGCGTGGCGCCGCCGCCACCGCGCGTGCCGCGGGGATGATGAAATCCGGATAGTCATCCTTGGCATCGGCGGTCAGCGCGCCATGATCGTGCACGTGATAGCCATTGCCGGCCAACCACAGTTTCACGGCGTTCTTCAGCTTCAATCCCGCATGATCCGCGGCGAGGTGGATGGCAGGCTTCAATGTCTTCGGCATATCGGGGAGGTTCAGGATTCAGGTACGCCGATAGTGTATCATCCGCCTTCGATTGCGTCATAACCGGCGCAGTGCTACAACTCATCTGGGTCATTTGCGGACGTGGTCCGGGTGGAGCATGGGTCATGCGAACCGGTCGGAAATGCGGCGGTTTTTCGCTTCATGAAGCACTGGTTGCCATCGTCATCGTCGGCGTCGGCACACTGGTGGTCTTGGTCTTTCTTAGTCGGAAACTCGTGGGGGACAGCGATCCGGTCCGTGCGGCGCAAGCCAGCGGACATGAGAAGGCGGAAGTCGTCTCACGTAAGGATTTTACCGCCATATTGAGCGGTTGCAGACTTACGGACATCGGGTTCGCCATCAAAGCGGAGGATGGAAAAGGCGCATCGGAAACGCTGACCGTCTGCTGCCCCTCCATGGCATCGGGGGTTTGTCGGATACTTCCCAAAAAACGATAGCTTACGTTCCGTCTCGCGGCGGAACAAACGAAAGAGGCCCGGTGAGGGCCTCTTTTTCATGTTATGACTTGCCGGAGTGCAGGTAGAAGGCGAAAAGCGTCGCGCCGACCGTGATAATGAAGATGATGGGCAGGAGCAGGCCAAGCGCAGCCAAGATCCAGTACCACTTCATTTGTCCCGGTTTCGGGAACGGTTCGATGGGGCCGCGGGCGATCCTCAAGTGGTTGTACAGCGAGACCTGCCAGCCGATGGCGTAGTAGCCCAGGAGACCAACCATGAGCGTGCCAAAGGCCTGCTGGACGACCGTGTTGCCGCCGGAGAGCGCGTATGCGATGCCGATGACGATGATGAAGGGGATAGCGAGGATCCAGGCGATGACGGTGAGGAGCAGACCGTATCCCGTAATCACCCACCAACGATCGCGTGTCAGTTCCCTGCCGCGTACGATGGCGTTCATGCCATGGATGCCTTCGTTCACGATGATGTTCGGCACGAAGATGAACCAGACCGCAGCGAGCATCGGCCCGATGACGAGCACCAAGCTGCCGAAGGCGACGAATGCCTGCAATATGCCCACCAAAACGAACGGCAGGATGTACTTCAGGCTGGAATACAACGACACACCAAGGCTTTCTCCGCGCGATTTTCCGTGAAACGCGCGCAAGATCGCGATGTAAAACAGCGAACTCATGATCCATTGCACCACGTACAGGACGACGCCGGCGGGGGAGAACGCCGCCGAGCGGACGACCGATCCCTTGAGCGCTTCAGGTGCGACGAGACCCGTTATGACGGTCAATGCCACCTGGAGCACGGTGAACAAGACGATCATCCGATAGTGCTCATGCCACATGGCCCAGGCCTCGGTGAGCAATTGCTTGGTGCCGGGCAATTGGTATTTCGCGGGCGTGCCGGCGGGTTGCGTGGCGGCCGGAGCGGGCGATGCTCCCATGTGGGCAGCCTGGGGCTGTGCCAGAGTCGCGGCTGCCATGGGCGGGGCCGGCGGCGGCATGACGGTCACGGCCAATTGCTGCATGGCGGCATCGACATCGGGTTTTGGCCAGCCGGCGGTGATGAGCGAGGATGAGATCTCGCCGTCTGACGTACCGGCAGCCTTATGCTGACGGATATAGTCGAGGAGCTCCGGACTGACCATAATTGAAGGGCCAATGAATATATCCTTATTATAGCAAAATTTAGCCTTATCCGCCAGTGCCTTTTGACATAATTTTGCCTTCTCCGGCCTGGCTGGCCATGAAACCTTGATTTTTCCCTACAATGAGGCTAAATTTCGAACATCAGCATTGATGTTTTTTATGGCCAAATTTCATCTCCCGACCTTGGAAGAGGAGCAGCTTAAGAAATGGGAAGACCGCGGCGTCTTCAATACCATCTTGGAACGCAATAAAGAAGAAGGGCGCCCGCCATTCGTCTTTTTTGAGGGCCCGCCGACGGCCAACGGCAAACCCGGCATCCATCACCTCCTGTCGCGCTCCTTCAAGGACGCCATCTTGCGGTACCGC
This sequence comes from Candidatus Parcubacteria bacterium, assembly GCA_041169025.1. Classification (GTDB taxonomy): domain Bacteria; phylum Patescibacteriota; class Patescibacteriia; order SG8-24; family SG8-24; genus JBEEJS01. Next base: position 1,696 of record JBEEJS010000167.1, on the reverse strand, counting down.
ACCATGCAGGGCTACCGCATCGATCGCAAGGCGGGTTGGGACACGCACGGCCTTCCGGTGGAACTCGAGGTCGAGAAGCAGTTGGGCTTCACCAAGAAGCAGGACATTGAGAACTACGGCATCGCCGCGTTCAACGAGAAGTGCCGCGAATCGGTCTGGAAGTACCTGGAACTCTGGCAGAAGAGCACGCGCCGCCTCGGCTTCTGGGTGGACATGAGCGATCCGTACATCACCTACAAGAACGACTACGTGGAATCGCTCTGGTCGATCGTGAAGAAGATCGATTCGCGCGGCCTGTTGTATCAGGGATACCGCGTGACGCCGCAATGCCCGCGGTGCGTCACGTCGTTGTCGTCGCATGAGCTGGCGCAGGGATACAAGGACACGGAGGATCCCTCCGTATTCGTGAAGTTCGCGCTTGCCGATTCCACTCCGGCCGCGCCGAAGTTCTTCCTCGTGTGGACCACCACGCCATGGACGCTGCCCGCGAACGTGGCGCTGGCGGTGGGGCCGGAGGTGACGTATGTGGAAGCTCGCATGAAGGAATCGGGGGAGACGTTCATCCTCGCGCGGGAGCTGCTTTCCGTCGTTGATGGCGAATTCGAAACGGTCAGCGAGAAGAAGGGGATGGATCTCATCGGCACGAAGTATCAGCCCCTCTACGCCGTCATGTCTGATGCGGAACCCAAGAAAGCCAACGCCTATCAGGTGTATGGCGCCGATTTCGTTTCCACCGCCGATGGCACTGGCATCGTCCATATCGCCCCCGCGTTCGGCGAGGATGACGCGGCTCTCGGCAAGATCGCGGATCTGCCGACGCTCTTCTCCGTGGACGGCACCGGCATGGTGACCATGGACGTCCCGGGCAAGGGGCAGTTCTTCAAGAAGGCGGACGCGGCGATCATGGAAGACATGACCGCGCGCGGCATCTTGTATAAGTCAGGCAAGATCAAACACTCGTACCCGTTCTGCTGGCGCTGCGACACGCCCATCCTCTACTACGCCAAGTCCTCCTGGTACGTGGGCATGTCCAAACTGCGCGGCGAGATGATCGAGCGCAACGATACGGTGAACTGGGTGCCGGACCACATCCGCGATGGACGATTTGGCGAGTGGCTGAAGGACGCAAAGGATTGGAATTTCTCGCGCGAACGGTACTGGGGCACGCCGCTCCCGGTCTGGAAGTGCACTGCCTGCGACGAGCGCCGCGTCATCGGCTCGCTGTCGGAAATGGACGAGGCCGCGCGCCCCAAGAACCGCTTCTTCCTGCAGCGCCACGGCCGCGCCGAATCCAATCACAGCAACACCGTCTGTTCGTATCCGGAACCGATCCCATGCGCGCTCATCGACGAAGGCCGCGCGCAGATCGCGAAGTCCGCGGCGGAACTGAAGGAGCAGAAGATCGATCTCGTCTTCTCCTCCGACCTCGCGCGCACCAAAGAGACCGCGGAGATCATCGCCAAGGAACTGGGTCTTCCGGTCATCTTCGATGAACGTCTGCGCGAAATCGGATTCGGCGTGATGAACGGCACGTCCGAGGCGGAGTACGTCGCCGCGCGGGAAAAAGTGAACCGCTTCACCACTCCGCCGGCCGAGGGTGCGGAGTCCCTGAACGACGTCCGCCGCCGTGCCGTGGCATTCTGGAAGGAAATCAACGCCAAGTATAGCGGAAAAAACGTCCTGGTCGTCAGCCACG
>JBEEJS010000166.1:0-4412 GCA_041169025.1 Candidatus Parcubacteria bacterium | reverse complement strand
CACTCCGGAAGGCGGCAAGGTGCGCATGGCGATCGGCATCGAGGGCAAGGAAATCGTGACGACGGTCTCGGACACCGGCATCGGCATCCCCGCGGCCGCGCAAGGCAGGATCTTCGAGAAGCTGTACCGCGCCGACAACGCCAGCAAGAACACGTCCGATGGCACGGGTCTCGGCCTGTACATCGCGAAGTCCATCGCGGAGCAATCCGGTGGCACGCTGCGATTCACCTCCAAGGAAAACGAAGGGACGACGTTCCGCTTCACGCTCCCCCTCGCGGGCGTGGCGGCGAAACAGAGCATGCACACCATCATCTCCGATTTCTAAACCCGGGAACGAACCTGTTGTGACGAAACCCCAACTCCTCATCATCGATGACGACCAGAACGTGCGAAACGCCCTTCGCGCCGGCTTCGCGAAGATCGGTGTCGAGGTCACCGGCGCTTCGGACGGGAAGCAGGGCTTGGCGCTCCTGCGCGAGGGGCGCTTCGACCTCATGCTTCTCGACATCCTCATGCCCGTCATGGACGGCCTGGAGATGCTGCGGACGCTCCGCGCCAAGCCGATCGTCGGCGGCAAGGACGTCCCGGTCATGCTCCTCACGAACCTGGCCGAATACGACCCCAAGATCAAGGATATGCAGGCCATGGGCGCGATCGGGGTCATCATCAAGGCGGAGAACCAGGTGAGCGAGATCGTGGAGCGGGTGCAGGGGGTGCTCGCGGCGCGGGCGGGCGGGAAGGGGGCGTGAGGACCGGCCGAGGGGGCCGGTCTTTTTTGTCCCCCACCGTTGACAATCCTTGAAAAACCTGCCACCCTCCGCGTACGAACCGACAGGAGTTTCCATGACCTTCGTACCTTCACTCGCCCTGATCGCGGCCTGCGGTATCGCCTACGCGGTCTTCTCCTGGCGCGACCTGCGCCATTGGCACCAGCAACGCCGCGGCCTGCGCTACTACGAGCGCGCCATGGCCGCCATGATGCAGGGATGCGAACCGCCGCGCGCCGGCGCGGAGCGCGCGACAGGCACCACGCTTGGCGACGCGCTGGATGAGATCATCCATGACGGCACGGACTCGCTACTCCTCAGCGACATCATCGTGCGGGTCACGCGCGCCGAGCTGCGCTTCGGAAACCGCTTGTTGCGTCTCGAACGGCTCAAGTACTGGGCGATGGTGTCCATAGGCGTCAGTCCGGTCATCATCGCGTATGCGTTCATGCGGATGCATCTTTCGGAGCCGCTCTGGGAATCCATCGTGATTTGGGTGGCTGCGGTCGTGCAGTCGACGCTCATCCTCCATGTGCAGCGTCTGATGGCCGAAGCGATAGGCGAATCCCGCTTCACCGCGGACCGCGTGCGCCTGTTCCATGAGCAGCGCGTCATCCAAACGGCATCGCGCCTGCAAGACGACGACATGACGCCAGGAGCGGTGGCGCCAGCGGACCGAAGCATGTATCACTGACGGTACTCTCGCCGATCGACATGCGGCACGGGGAACAGCGCGAAAAACGAAACCGGACGGCCATGCATTGGCCGTCCGGTGTTTCTTTTTTTCGCGGCATGCGAGGTCCGGCTCACGCCGCACCTCTTACGCCTTCACCGCGACCGGCTTCAGCACCTTCTTCAGGTACTCCGCCGTCCGCGATTCCTTGATCTTCACGATGTCGCGCGGGGTTCCTTCCGCCACCAGGCGGCCGCCGCCGTCGCCGCCCTCGGGCCCCATGTCAATGATCCAGTCCGCGGACTTGACCACGTCCATGTTGTGCTCGATGACCAGGACGGTGTTGCCCTTGTCGACGAGCTGGTTGAGGACGCCCAGGAGGCGCTTGATGTCGGCGAAGTGGAGGCCGGTGGTCGGCTCATCCAGGATGTACAGCGTGCGGCCCGTGGCGCGACGCGACAGTTCCGTGGCGAGCTTCACGCGCTGGGCCTCGCCGCCGGAGAGCGTGGTGGCGGACTGGCCGAGCTTCAGGTAACCCAGGCCCACGTCCTGCAGCACCGCCAGCTTCTCATGGATCAAAGGCTGATCGGTGAAGAACTTGGTGGCTTCTTCCACGGACATCTCCAGCACGTCGGCGATAGTCTTGCCGTGGTAGTGGATCTCCAGCGCCTCCGCGTTGTAGCGCTTGCCGGCGCACTCAGTGCAATCGATGTACACGTCCGGCAGGAATTGCATCTCGATCTTCACCAGGCCTTCGCCGGAGCACGCCTCGCAGCGGCCGCCGCCCTTCACGTTGAAGGAGAACTTGCCGGCGTCGTAGCCCTTCATCTTGGCTTCCGGGACTTCCGTGTAGAGGTCGCGGATGGCGGTGAAGACGCCGGTGTACGTGGCGGGGTTGGAGCGCGGGGTGCGGCCGATGGGAGACTGATCGATGGAGATGACCTTGTCCACGTCGTTCATGCCCTTGATCTCCTTGTGCGCGCCAGGGTTATCCTTGGCACGGTAGAACTTCTTGGCGAGCGCCTTGGCCAGGATGTCGAGCACCAGCGTGGACTTGCCGGAGCCGGAGACGCCAGTGACGCAGCAGAGCAGGCCGAGCGGGAAACGCACGTCCACCTTCTTCAGGTTGAACTCGCTCGCGCCGATGACCTTGAGCGACTTGCCGTTGCCCTTGCGGTACTTGGCGGGCGTGGGAATCTGGTCGCGTCCGGTGAGATACCGTCCAGTGGGAGATTCCTTGTCGCGCTTGATCTCGGCCGGCGTGCCGTCGGACACGATCTGACCGCCGAAGGTACCGGCGCCAGGACCCATGTCGATCACGTAGTCCGCGGCTTCGATGGTCGCCTCGTCGTGCTCCACCACGATGACGGTGTTGCCCATGTCGCGCAGTTTCTTCAGCGCGGTAATGAGCTTGTCGTTGTCGCGCGGGTGGAGGCCGATGGACGGTTCATCCAAGATGTAAATGACGCCGCTCAGATCCGTGCCGAGCTGCGTGGCCAGGCGCACGCGCTGCAGTTCACCGCCGGAGAGGGTGATGGCGGCGCGGTCGAGCGTGAGGTAGCCCAGGCCGACCTCGGCGAGGTTGGCAAGGCGGATGGAGATCTCGCGCAGGGCCTGACCGGCGATCTTGGCCTCGCGTTCCGTGAGGACGGGCTTGGAGGATTTGGAAGCGGAGGCGGAAGGCGCCGCGGACTTGGACGCGGCTTTCGCTGCCGGCTTGCTCCCCTTCTTGACTGCAGTCGAGGCCGCGACCTGCGGTTTCGTGTCGAACGTCCCCTTGATGACCGCCAGCGAGAGCGCGCCGAAGAACGTGGACGCCTTCTCAATGGAGAAGCCGACCACGTTGGAAATGGATTCGCCGCCGAAGGTCACGCCGAGCACTTCCGGCCGCAGGCGCTTGCCGTTGCATGCCGGACAGGTGACGACGTTCATGTACGCCTCCAGTTCCTTGGTGACGTAGTCGGAGTCGGTGTCCTTGTAGCGCTTCTCCAGGTTAGGAACGACACCCTCGAAGACTTCCTGCTTGTTTTCCACCAAGTAGGTCTCTTCGCCGGTGCCGTGCATCAAAATGTCGTACGCGCGTTTCTCCAGCTTCTCCACCGGCATGTCCACGGAGAACCCGTGGCGCTTGGCGACGGCCTCAAGGAGGTGCGTGTACCACTGCTGGTTGCCGGCGATGCGCGTCCACGGCTTGATGGCGCCTTGCGCGAGCGTCAGGCGCGGGTTCGGGATGACGAGTTCAGGGAGGACCTCCAGCTTGGTGCCGAGACCGGTACAAGCGGGGCATGCGCCATGCGGACTGTTGAAGGAGAAGATGCGCGGTTCCAGTTCAGGAAGGTGGATGTTGTCCTTGGGGCACATCAAACGCTGGCTGAAGAGGACGTCTTCGGCCTTGTCGTCGCGGTACACCGTGAGGAAACCGTCGGCGAGTTCGAACGCCTTGGCGATCTGCGCTTCCAGGCCCGCGGATTCGTCCTGCTGGTTGTAGCGCGCGATGACGATCTCGATGGTGGAGCGCGTCTCCTTGTCGCGGCGCATAGCCTTCACTTCGTCGATGGTGGCGAAGAGGCCGTTGTAGCGCACCTCGGTGAAGCCGCTCTTGGCGGCCCACTCCAGGAGATGCTTGTGCACGCCCTTCTCGTCGCGGACCATCGGCGCGAGCACGGTGATCTCCGAGTCCTCGATGATGGTGCGGATGCGGCGCGCGATCTCATGCGGACCTTCGTGCGTCACCTCGTCGCCGCACTTGGGGCAGTGCGGGCGGCCCGCGCGGGCATACAGCACGCGAAGGTAGTCGTAGATCTCGGTGATGGTTCCCACCGTGGAGCGCGGGTTGGATGACGTGGTCCGCTGCTCGATGGCGATGGTCGGAGACAGGCCGTGGATCTCGTCCACGTCCGGTTTGTCCTGGAGCTCCAGGAACTGACGCGCGTACGAGGAAAGCGATTCAACGTAGCGGCGCTGACCCTCGG
>JBEEJS010000165.1:0-7102 GCA_041169025.1 Candidatus Parcubacteria bacterium | reverse complement strand
GTGGAGAAGGACACCGACCGCGACTACTTCATGAATGCGGAAGAGGCGGTGAAGTACGGGATAGTGGATAAGATCATCAAGTAGGCGGGCGCGGGAGGCTATGAGCCGCGTCTCGCCTGGCGGCAGCCCGCGGAAAAAGCGTCGCCAAAGAAAAACCCCTGCATGCGCTGCATGCAGGGGTCGTCGTTTGTGTGTCGTGGGTTCACTCGGCAGCTTGAGGTACCGATTGAGGCGACTCGGCTGCGAGCGGTACCGGTTGAAGCGTCTCGGTCACGGGTTCGGTTTCGCGCTTGTCTGCGCTCGTCCGTGCGAGCCGTTGCCGCATGCGTACTACGGCCATGATGAAGGCCTGGCAATCCGCATCCTCCAGACGGACGTTTTCCGTCCTGGTCGCATCGTGGAAGACCGTCACGTTGATGTAGGTTTCCGCGCAGGATTCGTCGTCGTTGAGCGGTTCCCCGTCGTCTTCTTCGAAGAAGACGTGCGAGGTCAGCTTGAGTCCGAACGGCCTGCCGCGGATCACTACCTGCTTGCGGATACCGACGTAGTCGTCCTTCTCGACGACGATGTTCTGCATCGCGTCGCCATGGAGGCGGGTCTTGATCTTTCCATGGATGATGACGACGTCGCCGTTCTGTCCGCCGGTCATGGAAGCGTGCAGGTAGAGTTGCTCGAACGTCTCCGCAGACATGCTCGGTTGCGGCGTCTCATCCTTGAGCGCGCCTTCTCCGAACGACAGCGTGACGTCTCCCCGATCGGGGTGGCCGGTGACGGCACCCAGGCGGGGAATGCGAATGACATAGGGATTCTGTGCCATGGCTCATTCTCTTTCCTGGGGTGGTCAGTCGCGGCCGTAGTGGACGGGAGCGTCGGGTCGGGCGAATACGTTGCTGCTGAAGATTGGGCAACTCGGCACGGCCATATGGAAGACGAGGCCGAATCCGGTGGCGATCTGCAGCGCGGTCAAGCCTCGGCCTTCGCCGATGAGCGAGAAGTACTGCATCGAGAGCGCGGTCATGACGTACGTCTCTCCGAGATCGTTGTCTCGAGCGAGGGCCGCTGCGTCCATGCCGTATCCCTCATCCATCATGAAGTCGTAGACCCGCTTCGCTTCGCGTTGCTCTGCGGTGAAATCGTCGTGCGTTTTCGTGGTGCGTCGCATTTCTGTCTCCTTGTGGAGCGTTGGTCTTTGCGGAGAATGTTTTCTCCGCCTCGAGCCTTCTTTCTTTCCAGCGGCCGCTTGCTGCGGGGCTGGAGGAAGCAGGCGCGGGGTGGATCCCTCTCCTCGCGCAATCGCGGGGGAGAGGGCATGAGCGGTCATTCGTCGTATCGGCCGACGTGATCTGCAAGGCCGAAGCGTTCGCGGAGTCTCTCGCTTGCCTCGATGATGCGCTGCACCCGTCGCGGATGCGCGGTCGCTGCGTTCGGGATGATATCGAGGAGGTCGCCCTCTTCGCGCTCATATGCTCGTTCGAGCTCGTCTTGTTCCTGTTCGCCGATTCCACGGGTTTTACGGGTGATTTCGGTGAGTGCTTTCGGTTTTCTGGACACGTTCGTTCTCCTATGTTGTTTCGTCACCGATGTGCCTTTCCTCTTCAGGAAGACCCATCGGACCCACCATCGTATCAGAAAGAGGCTATTTTGTCAAGAATATATAACAAATATATTTAGCCTTATTTTAGGTCTTTTTTGGTCTTGGGGGAGGGTGTTTCTTGGTCATAGCCGATGAAAGGCATATGCCGGGTCGGTCATACGGGCCTATGGGGGTACGGCCCTTGACACCCTGCCCTGCACGTGGTAATGTCCTATGTCGCCCACCACTCCAGGGCGTTCCGCTTATTTCCAACAAAAACCATCGAATCGTTCGAAGACCCCGGCGATTCGCGCTCACGACAAGCATGGGGGTTACTTGTAGGATCTGACGGGCTCCGGCTCATCGTACCCTATGAGTAACCTTCTTGAGCGCGACTCATCGGGGTTTTTGTTATCCGCGATATCGCTGGTCCGACAAGGCCGCCACAATGACTTGAAAGTTAGCGGCGGCCATCGTGTTTTGGCTGACTCTGGCCTCACCAAACGAAAAAAAGACCCGCCCGCTTGGGGGGTCTTTTTCATTGTGCCCGGCTTAATTCCCCGTCACTCCCGCCGCATCCTGCGACGGCAGTGCCGCGGTGTCAGCTGCCGCGGCCGCGGCATGCGCGGCAAGCGTCTCCGGCGTGACACCGATCAGGCAGACTTCCTGCCACGGCTTGTAGTGGCTCTTGAAGTCATGCGCCTTCACCTGCCCGTTCGGGAAGGTGACGGTATAGGTGAATACCGCGTCGCTGCCCACATGGGCATGCTCGGTGCATTTTTCTTCGCCGGGTTTCAGCTTGTCCGTTTCCACGACCTTCTTTTCGGGTGGATCGACCAGGTTGTACACCTTGGCCGCGGTCTGCGCAGCGGTGCGTCCGTCCTTGGTGCCCCAGAAGGTGAACGTGAGTTTGTTCCCCTTGATGGCGGTGGTGATGAGGATGGCGTGGCCGGTGTCGTTGAGGAAGCGGTAGTCCGGCGCGGGGTCGTAGATGGTGGCGTCCTTGCCAGGGCCGATGTTCTTGCCGTCGCCGTCCTTCTCGTAGTAGGACACGCGATAGGAATGGTTCTGGCGGACGGTGACAGGCAGGCCGCTGTCGAGCGTCGCGCGGAACGCGGTGGAACCGATCTGGCACAGGCCGCCGCCGAATTCCGGCTTGGTCTCGTTGCCCTTGATGACGAGCTCTTCCAGGTAACCGGTGCTGGCGTCGATGGTGCCGAGTGTCTTCAGCATGGAGAACTCGTCTCCGGGCATGATGAGCGAATAATTCACCGCTGCTGCGCCGATCTGCACGTTATGGATGCGATTCTTCGGACTGCCGGCGAAGTTCGTGGCGCCCACGCCGATGATTTCCTTGATGCCGAGCTTGTTGGAATCGCCGGTGGTGATGTCCGGCGGCGAAAGCGTCATGGAAAGCGCGAGCGGACCGGCGGGGGCGGTCGGTCCGAAGACCGCGTCATCAAGCAGTTTCAGCGAGCCTTCGGGATCGAGTTTCTGACCGTCCTCGCCGGGGACGAACTTCGTCACCTTGCCATCCTTCATTTCGAACACGGCGTTCTTCGGTCCAGCTTGGAGATCGACGGTTCTCGCATCGAGATACCGAGTGACCTTGTCGGGATCGAGTCCGAGGCGGGGCGCTCCTTTTCCGTCTGCTGCGGGTACCGCGTTCAGCCAGTCGGCGAGCAATGAGCGGGAGACGGTCCACGTGCGATCGCGCGCGGTGAGCGAGAGGGGACCGCGTGCGAGCGCGGCTGCGACGCCGGCCTTGAGCGGTTCGATCTGCGCCGCGAGTATGGCGGGCGGCGCGACGGATGTGGGCACCGTGATCGGTGTCGCGGAAAGCTCATTGAGGTGGCGCAACGTTTCCTGGGCGGCGGACTGGTAGTCCACGTTCACGCCGTCGGTTTCCTTCTGCGTTTCCATGCTCGGCTTGTCGTCGCGGGCGATGCGCACGATGAGCCTGGCGTCATGCGCTTCCGCAATCTGGCCTTTCAGTTTTTCCATGAGCGCCGCGCGGAGTTCGCCGGCGCGGAAATCCGTTTTCACGAAATCGGCCTCGTCAGCGCCTTTGACCGCAGCCAGAACGAGATCCAGCATGGCGCGCGGAGAATTCCCCTTGCCGATCCGTTCCGCCGCCGCGGCGGTGGATGCGGCATCGAACGACGCGAAACCGCCGATCCCGATCGCGCCCTGCGCGGAAGGGGAGAGCGTGACGGTCTTGCCGTCCACGAGATAGGTGAAGGTGAGACCGGCATACGCGTCCGCCAGCGCATGCTGGGCATCCGACGTTTCCATGCCGCCGAGCGCGATTGGTCCCACGCGTACGCCATGCGCGATGCGTCCCGCCGGCACGTTGAGGTATGCCAGCGCACCGAACGCGCCGAGGGCGAGCGCGGCGCCAAAAAAGGCGGCGACCTTCGTGGTCACGCCCAACCGCTTCTTTTTCTTCGTCTCGCTCATGCGCGTGTCGTCAATCCGCTGTTATCGGTCATGAGAGGATTTCGCGGACGCCAACGCGGCGCGCGCGTTCGGTCTTGGGCAGGCGCAGCGTGAGGATTCCGTCCTTCAGCGCGGCGTCGATGCCGTTCTCGTCGATCTCCGCAGGGAGGATGATGGAGCGGGAGAACGAACCCCACTCGCATTCCTGGGCCAATGCGCGCGCTCCCGGTTCGTCGGCGGGAAACCGCTTGCCGCGGATGGTGAGCATGTCGTTCTGCACGAATACCTCGATGTCCTCCGGGCGTGCGCCAGGCGTCGCGGCGCGCACCACCACTTCCGTCGCCGACTCGAAAGCGTCGATCGCCAGGCGGCGCTCGGCGAAGGCGTTTTCAAGGAGCGGGCCGGCCTCGGGGAAGAGCAGTTCTTCCGCTTCAGGGGCTCCGCGGCGGAGGGAAATGGAGAGGGACATATATATGTAGGCAGTATAAGCATGATTTTGCCCAAAAACAAGGTCGGTTGACGTTGGTGCGCGGGCAATCGAATCAGTGCCGGGTTCGCGCCTGCCGAGACGGTGCGGGAATCAGGCAGGGGGTATGGACAGGATTCCGGGAAAGGCGTACACCGAAGAGCAGTTCATTGCATGGCAGGGAGCCGTGCGCAGGAGGCCACAATGGCCATAAAGATGGTGTTCCGTCCGCGGGAAGTCGTTTCGGAAGAGCGGTTCTATGGCGACGAATTCCCGTCGTATGCCATCGCTTACGACGGTTTCGTCAACGGTCCTCCGGGGTTCCTCTCGCCGCTCGACGGCAAGCTCTACGAGAGCAGTGAAAAGGGCTTCCGGCGCATCAAGGGCGCTACTCGTCCGCTCGCCAACTGGCCAAAGGTAAACTTCGATCACCATGCCGGAGTGGTGCGACTCGCGACCAACTCTTCGGCAGCCCAGGCGTTCCTTGCGGTGAAATGCGGCCTCATGAAGGCATTCTCCGTCCGCGGCGTCCCGACGGCGCACTTGTACGGCAATGATCCGGACCAGGATGGTACGAAGACCACCTTCATCCTGATCAACCACGACTCGCCGTATCTCGACACGCCGATGTTTCGCGACCTGCTCAGCCTGCACAACCACTTGGACATCACCGCGGGCACGTACCGCGTGAAGAAACGGTGGCACATCCTGCAGCGTCTCATCTGGATCGGCGAACCGTATACGCTCGCGCGTCAGAAGGGCCTTCTGGCCAAGATGAACGCGGAGGGCATGCGCGACCTCGTCCTCGAGGGACATGAGCGGATCATCAAGACGATCGAAGGCGAAGGCGAGGAGGTCGAGCCCGACATGCGGTTCGAGGTCCTCGAAGAGTATGACGGCTGGAAGGTCGTGAACGAGATCGGTCAGCATGCGCGTTACGGCATGCATGACCTCGATGCGTTCCTGACGACGCGTGACCGCGGCGACGGGTCGCGGCAGTACATGTTCTGCCGCCGTTCCAAGTACATCTGGCACTTTCCCACGCAGCTCCTCTTGCCAGCGCTCAACCGGGCGGAGAAGAAGCACGGCAATGGCGTCGGCGGCTGGGGCGGTTCAGACACGTTCGTCTGTTCGCCACGCGATGGCGGCAGCCTGCTTCCCTACGATACCGTCGTGCACAAGATCGCCCGGCCCATCATCGAACGGGCCATGGCGATGTGATCCGCAGCGCACTCCTCTTCCGAGGGGTGCGCTTTTTTGTGCTATGCTACAAAGGAATTCCCTCCCATGAAGCTGCTCCAACCGGAACATCCCGCGCACGCGCATCTTCGTTCTGTCAGGACGCGATTCCTGCTGCCGCTTTTCCTGTTGGCCGTTTCCATGGCGGCGGTTTCCGTGGGTGCGGCCTTCGCCACAGGGAGCGCTGCGCTGCGTGATGCCGAGGCGGCGGCGCACGCGCTAGCGGTTTCCTCCTCGGGCGTCATCCGCGACGGGAACGATCCGGCCGCCCAGCTTCCCAAGGACGCCGAGTTCGCGTTCATCGACACGCACGGCATGGTGCTGCGCGGATCGGCGCGGTTCATGCCCGGTACGCGTCTCGCCGATGACGCGCTCCTCACGGAAGTGCTTTCGCGCAAGGACGGCGCCGCGACGCTGAAAGGCGAGGACGGCGTTCGGCGCGTGTTCGGCTTCACCGCGATGCGTGACGGGCAGACCGGTTACGCCGTCATGGATGTGCCTCTTAGTGCGGCGTTCGCGCAAGCGCGCTCAGCGCTGCTCTCATGGTCGTTGATCGGCGCGCTGCTCCTGCTCATCGCGCTCTGGGCCGCGGCTTCGCTCGGCGACTTCCTCTTGGTGCATCGCATCCACCTGTTGGCCGATGCCATGCGCGCAGTGGCATCCGGCGATCTTGATGCGGAGGCCGGATTGGTGCGCGGCCTTGGAGAGCTGGACGAGGTTACCGTGATGTTCGGTCAGATCAGCGACAAGTTCAAGAAGACCTTGGACACCACCGAAACCACGGTGCACAAGCGCACGGTGGAACTGGAATTCAACAAGGACGTGGCGGAGCTCGACAAGGCGCGCGTGGAGGCGTTGCTCACGTCCGTTGGTGACAGCCTGCTCGCGACGGACACCGAAGGCAAGCTGACCTTCATGAACAAGGAGGCGGAACGGCAGCTGGGATACGCCTCGCGGGAATTGGTCAATCAGGATATCGCGGCGGTGCTCCGGCTGACCGATGAGAAGGGTACCGATATCTCCCCGGAGATGCGCCCTACCGCCGTCGCCTTGAAGACCGGTCAGCCCGCGCATGCGCCGGGATTCCCCAAACCGTGGTACTTCGTGCGCAAGGACGGCACGCATTTTCCCGCGCAGATCACGGTGTCGCCGGTGTTGGTCGGGGGACGCGTCGCCGGCGCCATTACGGCGTTCCGCGACATCACGGCGGAGATGGAATTCGACCGACGCAAATCGGAGTTCGTCTCCATCGCTTCCCATCAGCTGCGCGCGCCGCTTTCCGCCACCAAATGGCTGGCGGACATGCTGCGGAAGGGCGATGCCGGCCCGCTCGTCGGAAAGCAGCAGGAACTGGCGGACAAGATGTTCGAGGCCAATGAACGCAT
>JBEEJS010000164.1:0-10592 GCA_041169025.1 Candidatus Parcubacteria bacterium | reverse complement strand
ATCTGGGACCGCACCGATCTCATCCTCAAGATCTTCGCGCTCCATGCCAAGACGGCGGAAGCCAAACTGCAGATCACGCTGGCGAGCATCCACCACATGGGCCCACGCATCTTCCGCATGGGCCTCGATCTGTCGCAGCAAGGCGGCGGAATCGGCACACGCGGCGCGGGCGAGACGAACACGGAAATGATGAAGCGGCATCTTGCCATGCATGAGAAGACCATCAAGACCAAGCTGGAACAGTACGCACGCGTTCGGGACGTTCATCGTGCGGGTCGGCGTCGCCAGGGACTCAAGACCGTCTCGGTGGTGGGATACACCAACGCCGGCAAGTCTTCTTTGGTGAACGCGCTGACGCGCAAAGGCACGTACGTGGCCAACGCGCTCTTCGCCACGCTCGACACCAGCGTGGGGAAGATCTTCCTGCCCGGCTCCATTCGCGGCGTACTCATCTCCGATACCATCGGGTTCATCCAAGACCTGCCGCCGCAGCTCATCTCCGCGTTCAGTTCCACGCTGGAAGAAACGGTGCGGGCCGATCTGCTTTTGCACGTGGTGGATGCGGGCGATGCGCGCGCGGCGCACAAGATGGCAGTGGTGGATGATATCCTGACGCAGATCGGTGCGGCGGACATCCCGCGATGGGTGGTGTACAACAAGGCGGACACGATGACCGGCCGCAAGAAAAAGCGTGGAAAGCAGCGCGTCGCGGACGGCGAGCGGCCGACGTACCTGGTGTCGGCACTCAAAAACGATGGTATCGACGAACTTAAGAAGGATATTCTCGTGGCATTGGGGGATCTTTCGACCGTGGTCTAATGCATGCACGGTTTTGTCTACTGATATTGACAAAAAAATTCGGATGTGCAAAGCTAGCAAAAGCTGCATGCGTTGTGTGGCAACCCGACAGGGAGTAGTACAATGGACAAGACAAACGTGGTAATCGTCATCGGCACCGTCCTGGCCATCATGTCGGTGTGCGACACGGGCGGCTACATGCAATCAGCGCAGGCCCAATGCGGCAAGAATCATGGAACGCCTGCGGGTCTGACAGGATGGGAAGATCGTCTCGTTGTCGGCCTGACCGTTTGGCAAGCCATCGAAATCATCGGAAGCTCGCCTGACACGACCATCCAACACACCACGACTACCGGCACGGAATACAGGTGGTCTTGGAAGAAGAACGCCAAGCATCCGTCGATCGTGCTGCTCGGATATGCCAGCGGCATCGTAAAAGACGTCACCGTCACCGTAAAGTAGTTATCTCGCAACGCAAAACCGGACCCCGTATGGGATCCGGTTTTTTCGTTGCCGCTACACCGGCAGCACCGACTTCCGTCTCCTTCTTAGATCGGCAGCACCAACTTCCGCTCCTTCTTGATCACCGTGAACACCTCCACCCGGTCGCCCGGCATGATGGGGCGGCGGCAGGAGACCTTGAGGCCGCATTCCTGACCGGCGCGGACTTCCTTCACTTCCTGCTTGCCGCTCTGGAGCATGATGATCTTGCCCTCGTCCACCGGGTCGGCGCCGCGCCAGATGACCACGGAGGCGTTCGGCTCCAGGTGACCGTCCGTCACGCGGCCGCCGATGACCTGTCCGGTCTTGTCGGCGCGGAAATGCGCGAGCACTTCCAGCTTGCCCAGGTCGGTCTTGATGATTTCCGTCGGGAGGATGTCCTGAAGGCGACGCTTGATCTCGTCGAAAAGCTCGTAGATGATCTTGGATTGCTTCACCACGATGCCGCGCTCGCGCGAGGCAACGTTGGCTTCGCGGGTGATGTTCACGTTGAAGGCAAGCACGATGCCCTTGGAGGTCTCGGCGCGCGCCACGTCCGTCTCCGATACGTTGCCGAGGCCTTTGCTGATGACCACCGCGGCCACGTCCGGCGTGCGCATCTTCTCGATGGTGCCGGTGAGCGCTTCAAGCGAACCGAGCGCGTCGGCCTTGAGGACGATGTTCAATACCTTGCGCGACTCCACGCCCTCTTCTTCCTTCTGCACGGAGACCACGTCGCCCTGCTTGCCCACGGCCATGCGCTTCTGCACTTTCTTGAGCGTGCTCGCGTCCGCTGGGACCTGCGCGATGTCTCCCACGGCCGGCGCGATCTTGAAGCCGAGCACCTTGGCCGGCATGCCCGGCGTTGCGGCGTCGATGGACTGGCCGTTCCAGTCCTTCATGGCGCGCACGCGGCCGTACAGCGAGCCCGCGATCTCCAGGTCGTCGTTGCGGCGCAGCGTGCCGCTCTGCACCAGCACGGTGGCCACCGGGCCCTCGCCCTTGTCCACGTGCGATTCGATGATGGTGCCCACCGCGCGGCGGTCCGGGTTGGCGCGGATCTTGTCCTTGTCGAGTTCGGCAACGAGAAGGATGGTCTCGAGGAGGTCCTCGATGCCCTTGCCGGTCTTGCCGGACACCTGCGCCATGGGCGCGGTTCCACCCCATTCCTCCGGGATAATGCCTTCTTCCGACAGCTGCGTCTTCACGCGCTGCAGGTCGATGCCCGGTTTGTCGATTTTGTTCAGCGCCACCACGAAAGGCAGTTTGGCGGCCTGAATGATCTTGATGACTTCCTTGGTCTGCGGCTGCACGCCGTCGTCCGCGGCCACCACCAAGATGGCGACGTCCGCCACGCGTGCGCCGCGCGAACGCATCACCGTGAACGCCTCGTGTCCGGGCGTGTCGATGAAGGTGATCGGCTTTTCCTTGTGCAACACCTGGTACGCGCCGATGTGCTGCGTGATGCCGCCAGCCTCGCCTTTCAAGACGTTTGTCTTGCGGATGGCATCAAGAAGCGACGTCTTGCCGTGGTCCACGTGGCCCATGACCACCACCACCGGCGGGCGCGGCTGCAAGAGCGTTGCGTCTTCGCCCTCGAGCATCGTCTTCATCTCATCCGAGCTCATGCCGACGTTCTTCTGTTCCTCGTTGGTGCTTTCGGAAGCCACGGTGTATCCGAGGTCCGACGCCACGATGGACGCGGTCTCGAAATCGATGCGTTCGTTGAGGGACGCAAGGATGCCGTTCTTCATCAGCTCGGCGATGACGATGTTGAGCGGCAGTGCCAACTTGGTGGCGAATTCGCGCACGGTGATGACCTTGGGCAACTCAAGCACGCGCACCTGCGCCTTGGCATCCTCCTTGATCTTGGCCTCCACCGCGTACTTGGCCTTCAAACGCTCGGTCTTGCGCATCTCGGACCACTTCTCCATCACCTTGTTCACGAGGCGATCGTCGATCTTGATGGCCTTGGAACCGACGTCAAAACCGAGAAGCGGGAGCTTCTCCTTGATTTCATCGGGAGTGGCGCGAAGGCGGCGGGCGAGTTCAGAGATGTTCATGTGCAGCTATGATATAGAAGGAATGAGGTGCCGTCAATGCTTGGGGCGCGTATTTATGCGGAAAAGAAAGGCCCGACCGGATGCACCGGTCGGGCCGCTCGCCTTATCGCTGCCGCGCCTTGTCCAGAAGCGGCACCGTTTCCTCATGCCACTCCCCGCCCGCGCAAGGCCGTCCTTCCCGCCAATGCAGGTCCCAGGCCCGCTGCGCCGCAGGAAGCCGCGCGATCATGGAAAAGCGCGACTCCATGAAGACGCCGTCGCCGTGGGAGCAGGTGCCGTCTTCCGGGTCCTTGCCGTGGAAGGTGAGAAGCGACTTGAGATCGCTCGGGCAGCACGCGATGATCGGCGGGATGAAGGAACGAATGAGATGGTCGCGTTGGCTGTGCCCGGCATGGACGCCGTAGCTGGTGATGACATGCATGCCGGGCAGGAATCCTTGGCTCGTGAGGTGACGTCCGTCATTGACCACCAGATACGCCTGCTTCGCGTCGGCAATGATCAGGTGAAAGCCGCTGTACGCCTCCGGATTCATTTCCATGACCAGGGAGAGCGCTTCATCTCCGCATCGTGACGCCAGCGCGTCCATGACGAGCTGGCCCCGCGAATACTGACCCTTCGGCGCGATGTCGTAGTTCCGGTTGGTGATCGCCACAGCCACGCCATGCACGTTCACGCCCATCCAGGTGCCGCCGCGCTTCATGTCTTGCGGCGCGAAGACCGCGTGCGAGAGGTGGCCGGGCATGCGTGCCTCGCGCTTGGGATCCTCATCGCGATTGGCGGCGATGACGAGTGGGTGACTCTCCACGGTGTCCTTGAAAACAACGACGGTGCACATGTTCACCTCCTTCTGATTCCTCGGTCTCGAATGTACATGCGGGTATCGACTTTTGTCAATGATATATGGCACACTCCGCGCATATGGACGGCTTCCTCCTCATCGATAAACCTGCCGGCATCACCTCGCACACCGTGGTGGCACGTCTGCGCCGCATCACCGGCGTGCAACGCATTGGCCACGCCGGCACGTTGGATCCGTTCGCCACGGGGCTCTTGATCGTGGGCGTGGGGCGCGGCGCCACCAAGCATCTTGGGCGATTCCTCGGCATGGAGAAGACGTACGAAGCGGTGGCGGTGTTCGGAGCGTCATCCGACACGCAGGACAAGGACGGCAAGATCGAGCCGTTCTTGGCGAGCGCCGCCAATGGTTCGCTCACGCCCGCGCACATGCCCGCGCGTGAAGAGATAGAAGCCGTGCTTCCCCGCTTCACCGGCGACATCATGCAGACGCCGCCGATGTTCTCCGCCAAGAAAATCGACGGAAAAAAAATGTACGAGTTGGCGCGTGAAGGCATCACCGTTGAACGCAAACCGGTCGCGTTAAAAATCCACGCGCTGGAAACGCTGGCATACGAACCCCCGCGCTGGACCTTCCGCGTCACCGGCTCCTCCGGCACGTACGTGCGCACGCTGGCGCATGACATTGGCGCGGCATTGGGATGCGGCGCGTACCTGGAAGCGCTGCGGCGGACATGCATTGGCAAAGACGACGTTGCCACCGCGGTGGAGCTGGAAAAAGTGACGGCGGAGAACTGGCAGTCGCTGCTCCGCGCGGTCCCGGAAACGCCGCGTGCATAGAAAAAAGCCTTCCTGATCAGGAAGGCTTTTCGCTCGATGTGCTAGAAATCGCGACGATAGAGGCATGGAGCATTCTGGTTCCGATAAAATCGGTTCGCGTCATGCAAACAGTCCTTGTCGGGCTGCAGCAGGCCGGTATCTTCATTCATTCGGCCAAGCAGCGTGATGTCACCGATGAGCCGCAGATGACCGATTACCGCCTCCAGCAACTCGACCTTGCACCAGGTACCGCTTAGCATGCGCTTCGCTTCCTTTTTCGAAGGGCGGGGCAATCCGCGACTCCCCCAATTCGTTGAATGGACGATGGTCTGCCTGGCCCATTCCACGTACGCGAAGAGCGCCGTGCCGATCGCATCATTGAACGCCCGAGCGCAACCGTAGCGAAGCTCACGCGGCGAGAACGATTCGAAGGACTTGGGAAGCGGGGGCCGATCCCCATCCCACTCCGTGAGCCACGTGGAGCCACGCAGCGCGTTGAACGTGGCTCGTGGATTCTTGCGCAGTCCGTCATGCAGGAGCGGCTTCATGCTCCGACGAAGCCGCTTGAGCAAAGACTCGAGTTCGTGCGCGTAGTATTCCGTATACGTTTTCATGAAATGACCTCGGGGAAGAAATAGCAAGAACGGGCCACCATGTCAATGCGTTCCCGATGCTGTGACACCTTGCCACGGGTGCAATTCCCTGCTAGCCTCAACCCGCACATTTCACAGACCCAACGCAAGGAGACCGTACGTGGACGACAAGACAAAAGAACGCGCATACCAATTCCTCAGGAACGCTGCGATGATCGTCCCGCCCTGGAACCTCTTCTGGTGGGGCGTGGGCGGCATCGCCTATGCGCTGTCCGGAGGCAAGAAGAACGACCCATCCGGAGACGGCGCACTCGGCATGGTGGTCATGGCACCGATCTCGCTGCCGATGCTCATCGCCACCTGGCCCTCGGAGATGCTGAAGCGGCGCGCGTGGGAAAAGAAGCAAGAGCTTCGCGAAGAAGCCGTGCAACGCATCGTGCAGGATCTCACCGCCGCCGGCATCGCGATCGAACGGGACCGCGGAGGCCCGGCACCGGGCGTCACCGGTCTATGGATCCGCGCGAAACCGGAAGGCGCCATTCAGGAGCGCGCATTCCAGCTTGCGTTCGCCGATGCCGTGCGTGCGTACCAAGGCAAGCTGACCGCGCAGGAAGTCTGCGCCGATGCCGAGCCTCTCGAGCTCTTGAACCGTCGCTGGGCCGATGCGAACCGCATCGACGCCTGCGCCGAACCCATCTCCACCGGACCCTGCGTGGACTGCGGCGGCAACCCGTACGTCCAATGGGTGTTCGGCAAGGAGATGCAGGAGTGGGTGCGGAATTTCCTCACGAACAAGGCGGAGCGCTACACGCTGAAAGACAAGACGCACCGCGACGTCTACGGCCATATCTGCGGAGAGTGCAGTCGCAAGATGGGATGGACCATGGCGAGCTCTATCCCGCGGCAGTGGAATCCCGACACCGGCGCGTACGGCGACCCCATTGATTGACGCATAAAGCCTCCCTGGAATCCCAGGGAGGCTTTTCTCATCGTCACGCCGCAGCGGCGCCCGCGTCACGAACGGCTTCACCGCGGCAGCAGCCCGAGCATCCGCCCCGACCGCGGGTCGTACTCCCGCTGCCAGGCACGGATCGATTCTTCGTCCGGATGGATGGTGTCGGTCTTGTCATCGATTGCACCAAGGAGCGGCAGACAATCCATCAAAGGCAGGAACCCGATGACCGTCTCCAGTAGCGCCACCGGACATCCGGTCCGCGCTGCCATCCGCCGCTTGTCCGCGGCGCGAGGGAGCGGCATCGGTCGCGGTGCGAACCGCCCGGACCGCGCCACCTTGAGTACCGCCCATTCGATGTACGCTTCGAGCGCACGGGCGACAAGGACGTCGTGGTTGTGCACGCAAAGCGCTCGCAACTCCTTTTTGGTCTTCGGCAGGAACGTGTCGGGACACAGCGTCCGCCACACGAATGGCAGATCCCGTCGCATGGCGTCGTTCAGAAGCGGACGCATGCTTGCTTGCACGCGCGCCGTGAGCGCCCCCACCTCATATCGGAGCGTTTCTTGAAAGGTCATTCGGATCTCCTTGTCGCAATAGCTACGTTCACAGATACGCGCGATGAGCGCCCAGTCCACTATCAGGCCGGAATAGGTCATGTCAACACCTCTGCGCCCTACCATACGTGTGAAATGGCCTCATTGTCAATCAGGCCAGACACGCCCAGACCCTACCTTGATATATACCCGCAAACCTGCTACGCTCATCGTAGGTAAATTCCACCCAGAAGATCGGCCCGGAAGGCGCCCAGAATCAGTTGAAATAAGGCGCAAACAGAGGATATCGCACCCCAACCACCATGAATTCCGTCACTTGGACTGGCCTCCGTCCTGACAAAGGAGCGGCCGGAATCGCTGAAGAAAGCGCTCCAATCGCCTAATCGTTAGGCGGCGGTTTTCGTCTACTGGCTGCGGCACGGCTGATGTCCTCGAGGGTCCGTTTGAAACGGGTTCATCGAGGTTTTTTATGTCCATGTTGTCACTCGCCATCGCGCTGCTCGCAGCCGGCGCAGGCGCAGCCATCGGCTACGTCCTCCGCAAGACCCAAGCCAAGCACAAGGCAGACGCCGCAGAAGCCAACGCCGACCGCATCCTCAAGGCCGCGGAAGAGAAGGCCAAGAAACTCGAACTCGAAGGCCGCGAGAAGGCCCTCAAGATGACCGAGGATTCCAAGACGGAGGATGAGAACCGCCGCAAGGAACTCCGCGTCATCCAGCAGAAGCTCCAGGCCCTGGAAGCCGATTTCGCCAACCGCGGCCGCGAGATGCAGAAGAAGCAGGACGAGCTCTTCGAGAAGAACACCAAGGCCGAGGAGGTCCGCCAGGAACTCGCCGCGCTGAAGGTCGCCGAACAGAAGAAGCTCGAGGAAATCGCGAAGCTCACGGAGGAGGAAGGCAAGGCCATCCTCATGAAGGAGCTGGAGGAGATCGCATCGGACGAACTGATGTCCCGCCTCCACAAGATCGAACGCCTGAATTCAGAAGAGGTCGAGAAGAAGGCGCGCGGCCTGATGTCGCTGGTCATCCAGCGCTACGCTTCGTCGCATTCGGTTGAGACCACCACCACCCGAGTCCACATCCCGTCCGACGACATCAAGGGCCGCGTCATCGGCAAGGAGGGCCGCAACATCAAGGCGCTGGAGCACGCCACCGGCTGCGAAATCATCGTGGATGACACCCCGGAAACCATCACCATCTCCGGCTTCTCCCCCATCCGCCGCCAGGTCTGCCGCATCGCCCTTGAGAAGTTGATCGAGGACGGCCGCATCCACCCCGGACGCATCGAGGAGGCGGTTGAGGAAGCCAAGAAGGACCTCGCCATCGACGTGAAGAAGGCCGGTGAGGACGCGCTCGTGGAGCTCGGCATCCCGGTGCAGTCGCTCGACCCCAAGCTGGTGCAGATCCTGGGCCGCCTGAAGTACCGGACGTCCTATGGCCAGAACGTGCTCCGCCACTCCGTTGAGGTGGCTACCATCTCCGGCATGCTCGCGCAGGAACTCGGCGCCGACGTGGCCACCTGCAAGAAGGGCGGCATCCTCCACGACATCGGCAAGGCCGTGGATCATGACGTGCAGGGCGCGCACCCGGAAATCGGCTACAACATCATGAAGAAGTTCGGCCTCCCGGAGGAGATCTGCTACCAGTCCATCGGTCACCACGAGGACAAGCCCAAGACGCTGGAGGCCATCATCGTGAAGGCCGCCGACGCCATCTCCGGCGCGCGTCCGGGCGCCCGCAAGGACACCTACGAGCTGTACGTGAAGCGCCTCCAGGAGCTGGAGGGCGTGGCCAACAGCTTCCCCGGCGTGGAGAAGGTCTACGCCATCCAGGCCGGCCGCGAAGTGCGCGTCTTCGTTGAACCGAAGGCGATCGACGACTTCGGCGCCTTCCGCCTGGCCAAGGACATCGCCAAGAAGATCGAATCCGAACTGCGGTATCCGGGCGAGATCCGGGTGAACGTGATTCGGGAGACGCGGGTGACGGAGTATGCGCGGTAAGACCATCTGAATTCCTAAAAGAAAAGAGCCTCGGAATATTACGAGGCTCTTTCTTGGTGATTAAAGTATGGATGATTCCGGTCGAGAAATAATGAGAATCATCTCCTCAATCGCAAAATCACCCAATTGAACCGACTTTAATTCCATGTCGCCACTGGTCATGGAAAAAAGTTGTGTAACTGATTTCACGAACGGAGCGCTTGTGACCAATGGAAAAATTCCATTAAAACGAAGAGCGTATTCTCCATTGAATTCTTTCTTGAAGGCATCAAAGATTACGCCCAGGTCTGCCTTCAGACTATCAGCCGTTACCCATTCGGCACTAACCACGATATCCCATTTCTGTTCGTTGATGGTAGGGCGGACGCAGGCGAAAAATTTCAATTCACCCTTGGTTGCTTCAAGGTCGGCTGCAATGCGCTTCAATTTCTCCTTTATTAAGGCTTCCATATCTACAAGACACCCAGCAGGGTGAGTATATCATTTGTGGCGGCCAAGGTCTCACTAGAATGAGCGCTTGTCACGGCACCCGGCGGCCTATAGCGAAATTCTGAGTTCCAGTCTTTCGCGATGTCCCAAGCGACCGCGAACGTCTTGTCATTCTTCATCTGGTTTTTACCTGCCAGTGTCAGAAGATTTGCGAGGTCATGGTCCTTGGAGTCCTGGTACAACTTGAATTCCTTCACCGTCTCAGGAAAACCAACGAGTTTATCTTTGGTAATCACCCATTTCAGTGCCATTTCGACCGCATACCCGGCTAGGTACCGAGCTCCGTCGAATTTTCCGTTATTATGCAAAATCTGCGCCTCTTCGAGACGAGACTTGGCGATGTCCTGTAAGTGCTGAAGACCGAGCATGGGCTGATATGTACTGAATAACACGGGTGTATCCAATACCGTACGAACTGTCAAATCCCCCTCGACATCCCCCCGAATCTCCGCTACACTCCGCCCACATATGAAGATCCTCGTCTTCGGCGACATCGTGGCGACCATCGGCATCAGGGCCATCAAGGCCGTTTTGCCGCGCCTTCGCGAAGCCCATCAGCCTGACTTCATCATCGCCAACGCGGAGAACCTCGCCGGTGGCAAAGGCATCACGCCGGAGCTGTTGGAGGACTTGATGCATGCGGGCGTGGACTTCTTCACCTCGGGCAACCATGTTTTCGCCAAGAAACAGGCCTTTGACGTGTTCTCGGGAGCCCGCCTGAACGCCAAGATCATCCGCCCGGCCAACTACCCTCCCGGCACCCCTGGGGAGGGGGCGAAAATGCTTAGTGTTGGCACAAAAAACGTCCTTGTGATAAATTTGATGGGTAGGGTGCATGGGCCCCTGCTGGTCGACGATCCTTTCCGGAAGCTCGATGAGATCCTCAAGCAGTTCGCGCACTTGCGGCCGAATGTCATCCTGGTAGACTTCCACGCCGAGACCACCTCGGAGAAGGTCGCCCTCGGCTGGCACGCGGACGGACGCATCACCGCGCTCTGGGGAACGCACACCCACGTCCCCACTCGCGACGAACGCGTCCTGCCCGGC
>JBEEJS010000163.1:0-14498 GCA_041169025.1 Candidatus Parcubacteria bacterium | reverse complement strand
CGATCATTCGCCCCAGCGGCCGCACCAATTATGATGCGGCCCTGCGGAGAACGATTGCTGCGCCGCTAGTATGGGCGTGAGCCCAGAATCATGCGCTCGATGTCCAGCGCATCATCGCTTTTTTCGAAGGTGGGAGCCTCGTAAAAAGCCCTGAAGAGATACACGCGCTGGTGCGCAGGATCATCCAGCACGTAAAGACGCGTCTTGGATTTCACTGCGACATCCCCATCCTGCTGGGCAAAACCTGCAGGCAGCAATGAGAGCGTGTAGACCGGAACCTCCTTTGATCCGATGTTTCTTTCGCTTCCGCGCACTTCCGACAATGTCTTCCCGCTACCCGGAAGAACCTCGTCATCAACCTTCAACGGCAAAATATACGTGAGGATGCTTGATCGCTGGCTGCCGTTCGCCTTGAAGACCACGATGTAATTCTTGCCACCGAACACGCTGGGGTCATTTCCCGGGATCGTGCCCCAGCCATGCAGCGGTTCCAAGTCGGGCGTGGGTAAGTACAGACAGGCATCGGTCAATCCAACGTATTTCCAGCCCTTCTGCGCTAACGGTAGTCCAGCACCATCTTTCACCTTGCATGAGACGGGAAAGAGCGGCTCAATTTCGATTGCGCCACCATTTGATGCCACATTCTGGTTACTATTCATGACGGAATTGACGTCACCGGTATTGATGGCGAGGCCATTGGCTTCCCTCAACGCGGTCGTAGTGTGAAATCCCGTGCTTAAACCTGCGATATACGCCCTGCGCTGCGCATATGCATATAAAGAAACGCAACCTATGGCAAAAAGCAGGGAAATAATCAGGACTGTTTTTGCCGCCCGTTCGATATTCGCATTTAGCATATTCAAGTTTTGAGAGCTGACTGAGTTGACAAATGACCCTAAATCAAGTGTATCTCAATGTCAATGAAAGACGTAATTATGGTGATATACTGTGTCCAGACTCCCCTGGACCTTCCGCCTTATCCCGCGTTGACTTTTCATGCATTTCTTGATACGCTCCCCTGTTCATTTCCCCCTTCCATCACTTCATAAAAGAGCCCTCCAAAGCAGCAGGCATCTAAGCCGCCGCACCGCCACGACTCCTATGCAAATCATCCGCGTCTCCGTTTCCGAAGCCTCCCGACTCTTTGGGGTGAGCCCTAAGACGATCCGCCGCGCCATCACTGATGGCGTGGTCACTTACGTGGTGGTGCGGGGAAGGTATAAGATTAACTTTGAGAGCCTGGTGAAGTGGAGCCAGGAGCGGCCCAAGGTACGGAACAAGGTGGCCTCGGACGGCATCGGGCAGTTCGTGGGACAGTGGAAGATCCGCAACCGGCTGTACAGCCCGAATCCGAAGACGATTGAACTCAAGGACGGGCCGAAGGAGAAGTAAGTTCGCGCGTCTGGCGCCCAGGGAAACATAACCGCACGCGCATGCTGGGAGGGAGCGCACGCAATCGAGCTGTTCACCTGACCGCGATTGCCATCGCAGGTGTACTGCTTTCGGTCGGGCTGTTCGCACGCCCGGGCGCGGCGGATGCCACCATCAAGACGCCGGCGGACAAATACGTCCGCACGGCGAATTATTTTTTGAAAGCCGGCAGCGACATCACCTCCGCGGACTATCCCAAGCTGGCCAAGTACGACCTGCTCGTCTTCCCCGCGGAAGCGCAGGTGTACAACGCCGGCATGTTCGCAGAGCTGCGCCGTCTCAACCCCAACATCATCATCCTTGCCTACGTCCCCACCAAGAGCTGGAACGACACCTACTGGAACGACGCGCTCCACCAGAAACTGAAGAGCGGCATCCATGACGACTGGTGGCTTTTGTCCGCGGAGGGCACGCCGGTCTCGGTCTGGCCCGGCACCCGCGTCATCTCCGGCGAATCCGGATGGAACGACTACCTCCCCCATTTCGTCCATGACGAGATCATGAGCACCGGCGACTGGGACGGCATCTTCTACGATGAGTTCTCCTCGAACGCGTCATGGATGAACGGCGGCGACATCGACGTGCATCGCGAAGGCAAGCGCACCGATCCCGTGCTCATCGACGTGGGTTGGAAGCGCGGCATGATCAACCTGCTGCGCACCACGCGCTCGCTGCTGGGCCCGGACGCCGTCATCGTCACGAATGGCGACTCCACGAACGATCTCCAGCCGTTCGTGAACGGCCGCATGTTCGAAAGCTTCCCCACGCCGTGGGAAGCGGGCGGCACCTGGCAGGGCGTGATGGGCAACTACCTGCGCCTGCAATCGCTGGTGGGATCCACGCCGGTGTTCATCATCAATTCCAACACCGGGAACTCCGGCTTCGATTCCGATTACCGCAAAGTGCGCTTCGGCTTGGCATCCACGCTGATGGGCGACGGGTTCTTCTCCTTCGACTTCGGCGAGAGCGATCACGGGCAGCTGTGGCCGTATGACGAGCAGAACGTCGTCTTGGGCGCGCCTTTAGCCGGCTCCGTGAACCTTTCCGCTCCCAGCGACAAGCGCGTGCGCGTCGGGCTATGGCGGCGCGATTTCACCGGAGGAACGGCGCTGGTGAATTCCACCGGCGCGCCGGTGACGGTGCAGCTCGGGCAGGAGATGGAGAAGATCCGCGGTACGCAGGATGCGGCGGTGAATGACGGCGCGGTGGTAACCACCGTCACCGTACCGCCGTCCGATGGCCTCTTGCTCCAGCGCCGCGTGGAAAAGATCGAAGGCAGCGCGTATCCGAACGGCTCGTTCGTGCGGTTGTTTGACGCGCGCGGCCAGCAGACGCGCAACGGCTTTTTCGCCTACCAAGCGCCTTTCGATGGTGGCGCGGTGGTGGATGTGCGGGATATCGATGGCGACGGCAAAAAGGAGACGGTTGTCGCATCCAAAGGCGTGGTTTCCATATATGATGCCGGCGGCGCGCTCCGGACGTCGTTCATGCCCTATGGCCCCGCATACAAGGGCGCGATCAATTATGCGCTGGGCGACATGGATGGCGACGGCAAGCAGGAGATCGTCACCGGCACCGGGCCTGGCGCGGGCGCGCAGATCCGCGTGTATGAGAGCGACGGGCGCGCGGTGGGGCCGGGCTTCTTCGCGTACGACAAGAATTTCCGCGGCGGCGTTTCCGTGGCGGTGGGCGACGTGTACGGCACGGGGCGGCCGGTCATCGTAGCCGGAGCCGGACCTGGGGGCGGGCCGCACGTGCGCCTGTTCACCAAGGGCGGCCGCGTGCTGAACCCCGGCTTCTTCGCCTACGACCCGGCGTTCCGCGGCGGCGTTTCCGTGGCCGTGGGCGATCTGGATGGCGACGGCAAGGCGGAGATCGTGACGGGCGCAGGTCCTGGCGGTGGGCCGCACGTGCGCATCTTCAACGCCGCAGGACGCGCGCGAGACAAGGGGTTCTTCGCCGCCGACCCTGCGGCACGCGGCGGCGTGGTGGTGAGCGTGACCGACGTGGATGGGAACGGCCGCGCGGAGATCGCCACGCTGACGTCGGACGTGTTCCAGTTTTCAACGCTCAAATGACGGCGGGCGGGGCTTTGCGGCGGGCGACGGCTGCAGAGGGCGGCGCAAGGCGGGATAAGGCGGACAGCGCGCCCATATATATAGTAGAATGAACTCACATATGCCGAAGGACCTTGGAGGAAAACCGAGCGCGGGCGACCTGGCAGGACGTGACATGGCGCGGAAACGGCCGGTCGCCGCGGCGCGACCGCCAAGCGGCATCATTGCCATGGCGATGGCTGGCTTTGAGCGCGTCGCCGACGTGCTGTTCGACCCGATCGTCGATTTCCTCATCCCTCCCCTTCGCGCGCACTGGGAGAAGAAGTACCGCACGCCGTGGCCGGAGAAGTACGCGCACCGCATGCTCATCCTGGATTTCACGCTCGGCACCATCATCGCGATGCTCATCGTGGCGGGGATATTCTTCAATTTCGTCCTGCCCAAACCGCGCGTCTCCGGTTCCATCGGCGTGCAGGCCGTCGCGCCTGGGGAAATGGTGAGCGGCGCGGACACGGAATACGACATCGCGTATCACAATGATTCCTCCAAGCCGCTCGATTGCGCCACGCTCACGCTGGACGTTCCCGAGGGAACGGTGGTGACGGGCGCACCGACTGCGACGCAAGGTGCCGGATGCGCCACGCCGACCGTTGCCGCTCCGCAGGGAGCCGCCGACGGCAGCGTCATCATCACGATCCCTCTTGGCACGATCGCTCCCGGAACGCACGACTCCGTCCGCGTGAAGGCGCGCACCTACGGACCGACCGGTTCGCAGAAGACGCTCATCAGCGAGCTCGCCTATTGGCCGGAAGGCGCCACGCAGCCGCTTCGATACCGAGACACGCGCTCCTGGACCGTGACCCGCAGCGGGCTCGTCATCACCGCGAGCGCGCCGAAGAACCTGCTTCGCGGTCGCCAACTGACCGCCACGTTCGCGCTGCGGAACGCGTCCTCCTCCCCCATCGGCCCGCTCACGCTGCGGCTCACCAAGCCCGACGACTTCGCGGTGAGCGGACTCGTGCCTGATGCCGGCGCGGGCGGCGCATGGTCGGTTCCCGTGCTCGCCCCGGGCGCGGCGACGAGCGTGAAAGTGGTCGGCGCCTTCCGCGGACCGGACGGCGGCGCGGCACCGGTGCTCGCGCTCGGCGCGTACGTGCGCGAAGGCGACAAGGACCTGCTGCTCGAGGAAGCGCGGCCGAACCTGGACCCCAAGGCCACCGGCTTCACGCTCACGCACTCCTTGTCCGCGCAAGTCATCCGCGGCGGATTCCAACCTGGCGAGCACGTGCAGGCGCAGGTGCGCTATGAGAACCGCGGCACGACCGCGCTCCATGACGTGCACGTCTCGTTGTACGCCGACGGCCGTCTGATCACGGAAGCGACGCCGGCCGAGCTCACCTGGGACAAGTCGAACGCTCCGGAACTCGCCGTGCTCCAGCCCGGTGCGAACGGCACGTTCAGCGCGACCTTCACCGTGCGCGCCGATGCGGGCGCCACCGCCGCCAAACCCGCACCGAAGGCGGATGCGGCACTCACCGGTTCTCCGATCGTCACCGCGCCGGAACCGGCCATGCTTGAGACCTACGCCATCGCCTCGTTCTCGCTCGCCGACGATCCGGATAACGCCGTCAAGGTGAGCTCGACGCCGATCACGCTGCCCATCGCGACGCGCCTGGGCGTGGAGGCCGCCGCGTTCTACTACACGCGCGAAGGCGATCAGCTCGGCATCGGCCCGCTGCCGCCGCGCGAGGGCCAGACCACCAAGTATCGCGTCGTGCTGAACGTGACGAACTCGTCGGGCGACGCGCAAGGTGTGACGCTTGAGGCCACGCTCCCTCCGGACGTGGCGTGGACCGGCAAATACAGCGTGGCTTCCGGCCAAGCGCTGGACTACCTGCCCATCAGCGGCAAGATCCGTTGGGACATCGGCACCATCGCCGCGCGCGCGGGCGCGGAGGATTCCGGAACGGGAGCGAGTTTCGAAGTCGCGCTCACGCCAGGCAAGGACGCCGTGGGAGACGCGACGCCGCTCCTCACGGGCATCCGCGTGACCGGCAAGGACGTGACGACGGGCCTCACCCTTTATGGAAGCGCGCCGGCGATCACCACGGACCTGCCGTTCGATGCGCGGGCCGCGGGGAAGAGCGCGGTCGTCGCTGCGAAGAAATGACGGTGTCATGAAGACGGCGAGCGGACCGGAATGCCCGGTCCGCTTTTTTTGTCGTCGTGCGGCGAATGCATCGTTGTGCGGCAATGTTGTCAGCGCGTGGCGAAAAGGCCGCCCAAGGCCGTTTGTCATCGAGTATTGACAAAACCACCAGAACATGCTATGCTCCCCTGTTCCCCTTACGGCCATATTTGGCCAAGTGGAGCGAAGAAATGGCTAACGGACCGCTTAACGCGGCCCCATCCAGCATGCATATGAAGATCGCCATGATTGGCCAAAAGGGCATTCCCACGCAATACGGCGGCATCGAGAAGCATGTCGAGGCTCTTGCCGTGCGCCTGGGCGCCGCCGGACATGACGTGACGGTGTACACCCGCCGCTGGTATGCCGCTCCTCGCGCGCGCTTTTCGCGTGGCGTACGGACGGTGGCCGTGCCGACGGTGCAGTCCAAGCACCTGGATGCCATCGTGCATACCTTCTTCGCTTCCCTCCACGCGCTGAAATCCCGCGCCGACATCTACCACTACCACGGCGTCGGTCCCGCGCTCCTCTCCTGGATGCCGCGCCTCTTCGCGCCGCGCGCCAAGGTCGTGGTGACGTTCCATTGCATCGACCGCAAGCATCAGAAGTGGGGCATGTTCGCGCGCCTCATGCTCGGCATCGGCGAACGCGCCGCGGCGCTGTTCCCGCACGAGACGATCACCGTGTCCCGCACGCTGCAGTCGTACGTGCGCGACCGCTATGACCGCGACGCGCGCTACATCCCGAACGGCATCGACACGCCTCCCGCGCGCATCGGCACCGATCTCCTGAAGCGCTGGAGCCTGACGCGCGGCGGCTACGTGGTGATGGTCTCCCGCCTGGTGCGCCACAAGGGCGCGCATCACCTCATCCGCGCCTACGCCGATCTGCGCCGCCGCGGCGCCCATGCCGGCAAGAAGCTGGTCATCGTCGGCGACTCCGCGTTCACGGACGACTACGTCCGCGAACTGCGCGCGCTCGCCGAAGGCATCCCGGGCGTGGTGTTCACCGGCTACCTGCAAGGCCGCGCGCTGCAGCAGGTGTTCGCCGGCGCGTTCGCCGTCGTGCACCCCTCGGAATCCGAGGGCCTGCCGATTGCCGTCCTGGAAGCCATGGCGTACGGCAAATGCGTCCTCGCCTCCGACATCCCCGAGAACATGGAAGTGATCCGCCAGCACGGCATGAGCTTCCGGAACAAGAGCGTTCCGGACCTCTCCCGCAAGCTGCGCGCGCTCCTCTCCTCGCCCTGGCTGGCCGCCGAGATCGGCGCCAAGGCCAAGGACTACGTGCTGGAGCAGTATCATTGGGACGACGTGGCCACGGAAACGGATCGCCTCTATGCGGAGAAGGCACCGGACAGGACCGTCAACCTGACGCTGACCAAGAAGACGTTGAAGGCCTGAACGGGCAGAGGCGACGCCGGTCAGCGGCGACATGAAAAACACCGGGCATGACCCGGTGTTTTTTCGTGCCTGACCCTCGCGTGCAGCTCGTTAGCGCGATGGGACCGCGCCGTCCGACGCTGACGCTGCCGCAAGCGGCATCCGGATATGAAACGTCGTCCCCTTCCCACCGGAATCGAACGTCACCTCGCCGCCGTGCTTCTCCACGATCGCTTTCACGATGTACAAACCCAGCCCCGTACCTTCGATGCCCTCGATGACGTTCGGCGCGCGATAGAACTTGGTGAAGATGCGGCTCCGCGCTTCCATGGGGATGCCGAGGCCCGCGTCCGCCACGTGGAAGGTCACGCCGTCCTGCGCGGACGCGGCGCTGATGGCGATCATGCCGCCATCACGCGAATACTTCACGGCGTTGGAAAGCACGTTCGTGAAGACCTCGCGCATCTTGTCCTTGTCCATCATGGCCACGGCCGTCTTGGGAAGGCCGCTGAAATCGAAACTGATGCCGCGCTGGTGCGCCAGGCCGCCGAGCGCCGTGCAGCAGTCGCGGGATGGGCGCGCCGTCGCAGGGTTCGGGATGCAGGTCGAATTTGCGACCCGTATCGATGCGGGAGACGTTCAGGAGATCGGAGACGAGCGCGGTCATCTTTTTCACCGCGTCATACGCGAAAACCAGCGTCTTATTGACGTCCGCGGGGATGCGTTTCACCACGTCGGGATCGTCGATGACGCTCTCCAGCGACCAGGCCAAGCCGCTGAGCGGCGTCTTGAGCTGGTGCGATGCGAGCGAGACGAACTCCGATTTCATCTGGTCCACTTCGTACCGTTTGGTGGAGTCCTCGAGGACGAGCACGGCTGACGCCACCTCGCCGCCCTCCACGAACACCGGAGCGGCGACGGTCGAAAGGACGCGGCGACGTTCCGGCGTGCCCGCGTACAGATCGGCGGCGACCCTGCGGCGTTCGCGCAGCGCTACCACCGCCGGCATCTGTTGTTGCGAAAGCGCGGATCCGTCTTCCGCGGCCAGGCCGAACGTCCGCGCGAACGTCGACGCCGTCACCTCCGGCGTCACGGGCTTCTCCAGGAGCGCTGCCGCCGTGTCGTTGGAGACGGACACCGAACCATCCGGGGCGTCAAAGACGATGACGCCCACCGGGAGTCCGCGCAGGATGACGTCCATCTTTTCCCGTTGCGCGATGATCTCAAGACGGAACTTTTCCTGCGCGCTCGCCGCCGCATAGGCCAGGACGAAGACGAGCGACGCGGACAGCGCGGCATTGACCATCTGCGAAGCGGTGACGAAGGTGACGTCGAAACCTGCGAGTTCCAAGGCGACCATCGGCAGGAACACGGCGAAATAGATCGCGGCGATCCGCAGGCCGTCACGTCGGCCTCCAAGGAAGAACGGCATGAGCGGGAACGTCGCTATCACGTACAGGACGGATTCCCCTAACGTGGGAGCCGTGAACAGGGCGGCGAACATCAGGATGATGACCCCGAGCGACAAGCGGAAGACCGCGGCCAGGTATTTCCGGTCACGCAGATACCACAGCAGGCTGACGGACTGGAACAGCGCGTTGCCGATTGCCAGGCCCGCGCCAAGTCGCGATCCCGTCGACCACATGAAGGCGCCGTACCCGAAATCGACCAGGATGATGTACGGCGTCATCAGCGAAAATACCAGGTACTTGCGTCGCTGATCGGCGTATTCCACGCCGCGCGGTTGAAGCGGCTTGCGTTGTCCGTTCGGCTTCGAATCAAGGAACATATGCGCGATGCCGTCAGCGGGCGGTCTTCATTGCCGCCGCGTACACGTCCCGAATCCGCGCGTAATGCCCTTCCGGAGTGAAGTCGGTCTCCACCCAAGCCCGTCCCGCGCGGCCCATCGCCTCGCAGATGGCCGGATCGGACCAGAGCTCGAGCAGCACGGCGGCGAGATCGTCCTCATCGCCCGCGCTCACGAAGCGTCCGGTATCGCCGTCGAGCACCAGTTCAGCGAGTCCGCCGATCTGCGTGGCCACCACCGGCTTCCCTGACGCGTATGCTTCGAGCACGATGAGCCCGAACACCTCGTACCAGCGCGACGGCACCACCACGAAACGGGCGCCCGCATACGCGGCACGCAAATCATCGCCATGGAGCGCGCCCATGAAGTGCACGTTGTCCGCGCCGAGTTTCTTCGCCAGCGCCTTGAGCTGCGCCTCCTGCGGGCCGGTGCCGACGATGCGTACCGGCACGTCACGGACCGCCGCGGCGGCGCGGATGAGCGTCTCCACGCCCTTCTCCTCCACCAGGCGCCCCACGAAGAGCGCGTACGCGCCTTCATAGGACGGCTCCCAAGCGGAGGCGTCGATGGGATGCGGGACGTGCGTGATGCGGCCGGCATCGATGCCGTACTCGGTGAGCAGCGATTCCACGAACCGGCTGGGCGCGATGAATTTGCCTACGTGGTCCCAGACGCCGAGCGCTCGGTGCACGGACATCTCCAGCGCCACGAGCGCGCTGGCGGTGCCGGAGCCCTTCACGCAGCGGTGTTCCGCGGCCTGCCAGAAGCGGTCCGGCTTGGTCACCTCGCAGATGGCGCCGTCGTGATACAGCGAATAGTTGGGGGCGACGAGCGCGTAATCGTGCACCGTCATCACGATCGGCACGCCGCGGCGCGCGGCCACCGGAAGGATGGACGGCGAGATCTGGCGGTAGACGTTATGCACGTGCACCACGTCGGGCTTGAACGCGCGGAGCAGATCGCCGAATTTCCATGCCGCCTCAAGCGACCACACCGAACGGAGCGCGGTCTTCACCCCGCTCCAATCGAACCGCACCTTTTCCGTCTGCACCGGCGACACGAAGAAGCGCGCCCAGGGCGACTTCCTGTCGCGTTCGTCGGCCATGGCGAACGGCGCCGTCTCGTCGCCATGCTTTTCCTGAAGCGCGGCGAGATCGAGCGCGTACCGGTCGGCGCCGCCTTTGGGGTACCAGTATTTGTTGGCGTGGATGATGCGCATTATGTGAGGGGGAAAGGTCGAAAGGATGAAAGGGGGAAAGGGTCAAAGCGCGAGGCGTTCGCGCCGCGCGAGCGCGTACACGAATCCGCCGTACATCCACAGGTACAGCGCGATGGTGCGCACTTCGAAGTACGTGCCGAGGAACGCCTGGAACGCCACCGCAAGCACGCAGCCCATGAAGCCGAGCGCCAAGCCGTGAAGGTACGGATCGGTCGCCTGGCGCGCGGTGCGGTACGCCATGCGCAGCAGCGCCAGCATCATCCAGGCGTAGAAGAACACGCCGAGCGTGCCGGTCTCGCCCCAGAGGGAGAACCAGTTGTTGTCGATGTAGCCGTCCGTGCCATACACGCCGAAGGGCAGGTTCAGTTTCTGATACACGTCCGTGTTCCCGAGCGCGGCCGCCGCTCCCCCGCCATACTGTCCCGGCCCGACGCCGAAGAGCGGCGACGAGCGCACCACCACCAGCGGCGTCTGCACGATCCAATACACGCGGCCGAGCCCGTAGTATTCGCCGCGCCAGCGTTCATAGGAAAACGCCTCGAAGAACCGTTCCACCGGCGTCTGCGACGGATAGTCCGTGAGGTACGTCACCGCGATGCCGCTCCAGACCGCGTACAGCACCGCGAGCGCCGCCACGCCCACCACCGCCAGCCGCACGCGCGAGTCCTTCATGAACCACGCGCCGATGGCCAGCATGCCGAGGATCCAACCGAACCATGACGCGCGCGACAACGTGAGCACCAGCGCGGGCAGCACGAGTAGCGCGCACCAGAACAGGCGTTGCTTCTCGGCTCCCGCCTTCATGCGGTACAGGAGTCCCGCAGCAATCAACAGGAAGAAGCACAGGAACGTGCCAAGCTGGTCGTACCGTCCCATGGTGGCGAACACGCGCGTGCCCGGGCTCCAGGTCTGCTCCGTGCCGGCGGTGAGCTGAATGCTCTCGTAGAAATGCTGCTGGCTCGGGATGAGCCAGATGTCAATGGCGCCGCCGGTGACCGCCTGCGCCAGGCCAAGCAGTCCCTGGAAGAGCATCACGCCGAGCATCACGGACGTCACCTTCCTGATGAACTTCTCTTCCGGCGCGAGGTACGTGACCAGGAAGAAAATCAGGATGAAGCGCACGATCTGCCGGATGCCGAGGATGCCGATGGTGAGCGGCACGGCGTTCAGGATGAACGACGCCACCGCGATGAGCATGAAGAACAGGAACGGCAGATCGAGCGGCGTTGAGGCGACTTTCGCGCGGCGCGTCAGCACGCGGTACATCACGGATGCGGCGAGCACGTAGATGAGGCCTTCGGAAAAATACCGCGCGTACAGGTACAGGTCGTCCGGCACGAACTTCAGCAGGAACGGTTCGAAGGGCGTGTATGCCGCCAGGAACAGGAGCAGCATGTCCGGCCGCAGGAACGCCGCGCCGATTACCGCAAGCGACGCTACTGCGCCGAACGCCTTCCATGGCCCGATGGCCACCACGAGTCCGGCGATGATCGCGGCGCTCGCGAGCAACGCGAAAAGATTTCGCTTGCCGCCGCGGCGATGCGGATCGATCTGGATATCGAAGGTCTCGGAGGCGCGATCCAATGGGTGCTCGCCCGCGGGATGACGGCCGTCCTGGTGGTGCACGACCGGTTGTTCGGACAGGGACATATCTTCTTCAGTATAGCGAAAAACGGGCCGTGGGGACACTCTGGGGCCAGGCCCGGGCCTGCCTCCGGAGTGTCCCCAAACCTGTCCCCGTGTCAGGCACCGCTAACGAAAAAGGACCCCCAGCAAAGCTGCTGGAAGTCCTTTGAGTCTCATTGATGGGGAGATCTCGCACCCGTGTGGTTCACTTGGCGAAGCAACCGGTCGCTGTTGAGGTCAGAGGGCCCGCATTGCCGTTGGGCGAGATCACGGTGCCGTTCACCGAGAACTGGATCGCCACGCCATTGCTGCCACCGACGTTACAGCTCGTACCCGAGGGCATCAGCTGGGCGACATCGAGGAACTTACGCGCCTCTTCCGTCATGCCGAGCAGGTTGCTGAGCGGGTTGCCGTACATCGCGTAGTTGTCGAAGTAGGCTTCCTGCGTGGCGCAACTGGCCGCGACGTAGGTGATGCGGTAGTTGCCGTTGTCGAGCTTCATGCACGTTGCCATGTAGCCGTCATCCTGGCGCGTGGTCTGGTCGGCATCGGCGACGAACACGTTCGCGATGTTGCCACCGTAGACGACGATGCGTCCGCAGGTGAGCTCCTTCGCGAGGTACTTCGTGCTGAGGCCGAAACAGACTTGCCCGGCTGCCGTCGCCGCCGCCGTCTGCATGACCTTGAAGGGTGCAGGCATCGCGGAGGTCGGTTCCGGAGTCGGCGCGGGCGTTCCGCTGTCGACCGTCGGCTCGGGTGCCGGCGTTCCGCTGTCCGCTACGGGAGTCGGCTCGGGTGAGCCGGCGTCCGCCACGGGCACTTCCGGAGCGCCGCTGTCGACGGTCGGGGTCGAGTCGCCCGCGTCCTCGTCCACGCCGGCATCCGCTTGCACGGACACGTGAGGCTTCTTGGCCTCGTCCGCACGCTGCATGCCGCACGCCGAGGTCAAAGCGATCAGAACCGCAACCGAGATCAAACTTGTCTTCGTCATCTTGCCTTGTCTCCTGTGTCGTTGTTGTGAAAGCCCGTTTGAAGGGGCATCCGAGAGCTTTCGGCCTTGTGGGCCGCATGCAGAGAACCATCCCTGCAACGTAGTACTATAGCATAAATGGCCGATTTTGTCAATACTGTCGGACAGTGGCCTGGTTGAGAGAAAAAAGACCTTTTTGGCACAAAAATATGGCTCAATGGAGCCAAAATTGTATCCAGGCCGCCGTAGCCTTATTCCGCCTTAAATCCGCGTTTCTTGCCACAACAGTGTCCCCTAAGAGGCAGGTACTTTAGTGCCAGGTACCTAAGATGCAGGCACTGAAAATAGAAGGGGGCGCTCGCAAAGCTTGCGAGCGCCCCTATCATCGTGTTGGTTACTTCTTGTCGTACTGCAGCGTGGTCTTGAGACCGACACCGACGACGGTCGGAACGCCGTTCACTGAAGTCTTCTTCACCGCGCCGTGGCACGAGAAGTCGGTTTCAGTGACGACACCGTCACCGTTGGTGTCCGTGGGATTCGTGACCTTGAGACCGGTCGCGTTATCCACGTTGTCACAAGCGATGAAGAGCCGATCTTCCGGAGAGAGCCGATTGATGATGGCCGTCGTGCCGTACTGCATGTAGCCCGCGCTGATCTTGGGCGCGCCGCAATCTGTGTCGATCGCGTTGATGCGGTACTCCACGTCGGACGACATCTGGTCGCTCGCGTACTCCAGCCAACCGTCGTTGTTCGAGTCGGTGATGGCCGGGAACGGGCTGTTGATGTCCCAATTGGCGCCAGGAACGTTGCCTTTGAGGGCACCGCACTTGGTTCCACTCAGGTACTCGTAGCCGTTCACGAGCAACTGACCGTTCGGACCGCTGCGGTACGGACCAGGCTTGAACGCCGTGGTCACGCTCTTGAGTGCCGACCGACCCTTGTTTCCCGCGGCGTCCGTTGACTCCACGTAGAAGTTGTAGGTGGTGGCCTCCGCAAGGCGCGTGATGGTGATGTCGTGCGACGTCACCTTGGCGTCCGCTCCCCCGTAGTTCAGGTTCGCGGTGTCGTTGGGGTCGGTTCCGAAGATGTAGGCCGTGGCGTAGCTGTTGCTCGCCTCGTCCGTGGTCCACGTGAACCGGAGCGAGCTCTGCGTCGCGACGACCGCGACGTTCGAGATGGCCGGAGCGGTCGTGTCACCCGTTGCGGGTTTCGCGACGCACT
This sequence comes from Candidatus Parcubacteria bacterium, assembly GCA_041169025.1. Classification (GTDB taxonomy): domain Bacteria; phylum Patescibacteriota; class Patescibacteriia; order SG8-24; family SG8-24; genus JBEEJS01. The sequence goes on along the minus strand of JBEEJS010000163.1, from coordinate 597 downwards.
TGGCCACGCCGCTCACGACTTGGCAGATCTTCGCAGCGTCCTTGCAGTCGGCGTTGACGACGCACTCCGCGTTGGGCACCTCGCCCGTCGGGATGGCGTTCTTGGTCACGCACAAGTTGGCATGACACACGAAGCCGTTGTAGCACTGCGCGTCGCTGGTGCAGCTGTCCGCGTGAGGCGTGGGATCCCCGATGGGAGCCTTGCCCGCCGCGCCACCGCTGCCCGCCGCCGGACCGCCCGCATTCGTGGTGCCGGCGCTGCCGCCCGCACCCGCCACGGGACCGCCAGCGGCACCTGCCACCGGCTGCGATTCGTCGTCACCGTTTTGGACGCCGCATGCGCCCGCGAGAATCGTCAACAATCCGATCAACCACAGATTCTTCTTCGTCATGGCGTTTCCTTTGTCGTTGCACGTCCTCTTTGGACGGCGAAATTGTGCTGAAATGAGCGTGTTCAAGGGGGCTTAATCCACCCTGTGAACGAGTGAATATAGCATATCCTGGCCAATTTGTCAATAGTGGCGAACAGCGATTTAAGGCGGGATAAGGCGGGACGTGCATGTTAAATAAGGCGGAATAAGGCGCACAATGACACAAT
>JBEEJS010000162.1:0-3717 GCA_041169025.1 Candidatus Parcubacteria bacterium | reverse complement strand
TGGCGAGAAGGAGGACAGCCATCTGCTGCACATTCAGTGCGGCAACTGTTCCAACGCCATCATCGCCCTCGTGCTGATCTCCACCGTTGGGGTGAGCTCCGTGGGCATGGTCACCGACCTGGCGTTCTCCGAAGTCACGCGCTTCAAGGATGCCCCTGCCGTTTCCACCGACGACGTCATCGAGACGCATCACCTGCTCTCGAACGGCAACATGCTGTTTGATCGGCTGTTCGCCACGTAAGCGCCAGTCGGCGGCCGCGAGTGCCGAAAGGTTCGCGGACGGCGTTCGGACAACTGAATACTTTTCTTATGCCCTCGCGAAAGCGGGGGTTTCTTTTTTTATTGGCGCACACCGCGATGGCGTGACGACTGCGGCGATCGGTCGCAATAAGAAAAGACCGGCGGCTGCCGGTCTTTCACGTGATGGATGTCCGGTCGATCAGGACTCGCGTGACGCTCCAAGCGTCGTCATCGCTTGCGCCTGTTCGACATACTGGGCCGTCAACGTCGAGCGAATGTCGCGGAGCGTCCTTGCGGCACGTCGCGCATGCTTCGCGGAACGTCGTCGTCGAGATGACCGCCAATCCGTCCGGAACGCCGCCCGCATCGCCGCTGCCCCGAGGCTTTGGCTGTGTGATGCCGGACGCCCGAGGTCGGGGAGCAGGTCGGCGATGCGTCGCCAGCGGGCACGCATGTGCCGAAGGTCCGGCCGGTCCGGAATGAACCAGACGATGGTGTATCGCATCCGGAAGTGCATGCGCCTCGTGACGTGGCACCCGATGCGCCGGAGTGCGCGAGCAACCTCCGCTGGAAGGGTAAACGGTCCGTCGATCGCCTGGGTTCGTCCATAGAATCCCGACGACCACGTGACGTATCCCTTCCGGTTGAACGCGCGGACGGCGTCGCGTACCTGGGGCTCGATCGATTCAACGAAGGAACCAAGTCGCACTTCTTCCTTCGTGAGCACTGGATTCGTTCGCAGGCGCAAGCGGAGCGCCGCGTCGCTGGCGCGATGCGAACGCTTCCGGGCGAGCTGCATCGGCGTATCCGTCTTCCGGTAGATGGCGGTCGTCGCGTGGAACATGAGTCCTCCGTTCAACCGCCGAAGCGGTATCGCCGTCCTCGTCCGCATTCCCCGAACGCGTACGCGCGCGAGCAGGAGAAGCAGACGGTCATGAGGGTCGTGACTTCGTGGGTGCCTTCGTAGCCGGACGAGTCGTCATGCGAGGCCATGACCAGCGCGGCGCGGGAGCACGACTTGCATTGGTGGGTGACGCACTCCGTCCATGAACCCACGTCCTCCGTCCGGAGTGACGGGGCAAGCGGGTCTTCCTTGGTGAAGCTGGGGATGTGGCGGAACGTCTTGAGATCCGGCACGTGGCGTTTGCCGTCGTTCCTCGTCGGTCCGGCAAGCGTGAACGATCGGACGAAGAGGAGTGCGGAGCGGGACATGTGTTGGCGGGCGCCGGTGTCGCGGAGCCGCTGCAGGATGCCGACGAACTCCTTCAGTCCGGCTTCCTCCTGTTCCAGTTCTTGGAGCTCCGCGCGCGTCTTCCGCAGCTTCGCATCCAGCATGCGTCGCTCGCTGGCGGCCCGGGTGAGCGCGCCTGCGACGTCGCGGGAAGTGAAGTCGGCCGTGGGGAGTCCTGGGTCGGCGTTGCGTCGTGATGGCTTGGTCATCGATTCCTCCGCGCGAGAGCGTACTCCGAAGCGACGGCCGCGTCAATGCAGTGGTGATTTTCCTTCCTCGTTCCGGAGTACGTTCGTCAAGGACCATTGACATAATCCGTTTTTCGTGGTACCGTCCTGACGCCTCAATCAAGGGGTGGGTACCACAGGAGACGACGATGCTCAATACGGACAAGGTCATTCAGGCGATGGAACAGGATCCCAATTTCACGAACAGCGTACCGCAGGAAGTTCGCGGACTGTATCACGATCTCGTGCGGCAGCTGCCGACCATCCTGGAGGGTTCGCTCGACGCGAAGGTGACCGTCGCCGCGCTCTTGGGCGCCAAATATGCGCTTTGCAAGCATGTCGTGGAGACCGGTTTCATCGGCACGGTGTCCAGCGCGTTGCCTGCATCGGCGCTCGAGGCCATGGGCATTACCGCAGAGGCGCTGACGGAGACGATGGGCCAGACGCTCACTGCGCTTTTACCTCGATTGGAAGGCATCTGCTTCGACATCGAGACGTTCCTCGATCAACACGGCATCACCGAAGACGTGTTCATGTCGAACAAACAAGGTGCTGCCCTGACTGGCGACGTGCTGTCGGCGTATCTCGCTGGCACGCTCACTATCGCGGAGCTGCTCGAGCGACAGCCGTCGGCCGTCATGGCGATCGGCTGACCGGTAACGTCACGCTCACATACCCGCCGGATTCAGCCTATGAGGCTGGCCGGCGGGTTTTTCATCGCCCTGGAATCCGGACACGCCGCCCGCGGCCTCTGTACGGAGAAGTTCAAGACCTCAACGTTCCGCTTTACACAACGTACCGCCCCCTTGCCAAATCCCGCCCTATCCTGTATAAACATCAGGAATCCGAACGCCGATTTTGCGCGTACGGAGCATCGCGGGTTGGCGGTGTTATATATATACGAACATGGAAGCCCTCTCTCTTCAGGCCACCTCCCGCACGATCAAGGGAAAGAAAGTGAAGACCGTCCGCTCTGCCGGCCTGGTCCCTGCCGTCGTCTACGGCCACGGCATCCCGGCCCGCGACATCTCCATCGACTTCCGCACCTTCGAGAAGCTCGTCTCCCAGGCCGGTGAATCGTCCCTCGTGGACCTCACGGTCGATGCCGAGGCTCCGGTGAAGATCCTCGTGCACGAGGTGCAGTACCACCCGCTCAAGGACACCATCATCCACGCCGACCTTCGCCAGGTGCGCATGGACGAGAAGCTCGAGACCAACATCGCCATCAAGTTCGTCGGCGAGGCCCCGGCCGTGAAGACCAGCGGCGCGATCCTGGTGAAGAACCTCACCTTCGTCACCGTCAGCTGTCTCCCGGGCGACCTCGTGCCGGAGATCGAGATCGATCTCAGCGCGCTGAAGAACTTCGAAGACCGCATCTCCATCTCCGACGTCGTGGCACCGAAGGGCATCGAGTTCCTGAACGGCCCGACCGAAGTGATCATCATCGCCGCGCAGCCGATCTCCGAGGAAGAGCTCCTCGCCATGGACGCCAAGCCTGTCGCTGACGTCACCGTGGTGAAGGCCGCCAACGAGGAGAAGAAGGCCGAGCGCGACGCCGCCAAGGAGGCGGACGCTCCGGCAGCCGGCGCCAAGAAGGACGCCAAGAAGTAACGCCGCCCCGCTCTCGGGACGCGATACGGGAAGGCCGCTCACCCTCACGGGTGGGCGGTTTTTCGTTCCTGTGCTGCGCTTGCTCCGCCCCCCTTTGGCATGGTCAAATGAGCCCATATGGAACCAGCAAAGGATATGAGCCAACCTCCAGTCGTGCCTCCGTCAGGCGCACAGACGCCAACTGCCTCACCGTATTCCGGCGCACCGGCCATGTCAGCTTCATCGCCGTCCGCCACGCCCCGCGCCCTGAATGACGCCATCAGCACCGCCGCGATGCGCGCCCGCGTCATTCCGCCGCCGCCCAAAGGCCTGGCTCGGTTGATGCCGCGCGTGGCGCTGTCCCGCCGGATGATGCTCATGAGCATCGGCGCGTTCCTGCTGGCGCTCATCGTGCTTGGTGGCGCGTGG
>JBEEJS010000161.1:0-6462 GCA_041169025.1 Candidatus Parcubacteria bacterium | reverse complement strand
CGGAAGTCATCGCCGGCGACATGACATGCAAAGGTTGCGGCGCGACGATCGACTTCTCACTCCCGGAAGGCACCGTCTCCACGCAGACGACCCAGACCACCGAGGTCGTCGGGTACGACTCCGTGTGGGGCGGCTACTACGGGTACCAACCGTACGGCTACTACGATCCGTTCGACCCGTTCGTCGATGCCATGGCGTTCTCGCTACTGTGCATCGCGCTCTGGTGAACGCCCACTGACACACCGCCCCGCTCTCATCCGAGAGCGGGGCTTTTTCTTTCGCGCGCCGCGCATGTAAAAACGCCTCGCATGATGCGGGGCGTTTTCGGAAGCGCGTTCATTTCGCGATGGGATTCGGGTTGCTGGGGAGATATCGGTTCTCGAGCAGGATGACGAGCAGGAGCGCCAAGCCGAACTCGATGCCCAGGATGCCAGCGGCCACGGGATGATTCCCGCGGAGGTATTGCACCGTCGCCATGGCGATGCCCCACAGCGGCGAAACCCACCAGTGCGTGGTACGGCTGGTGACGAACCGCCATGCGAACCGACCGACGACGGATACCGCGAGGGCGGTCCAGCCCATGCTGAGCAGGGCCGGGATGATGCCGATCATGGTGGCATCGGGACCGTAGAAGAGGATGTCCATGTGCGTGCCTCCAGGGATGAGCATCGTTCGGAATGCGGGTTTCGTCAAGCGAACCGTCGCTGTTCAAGACCCTGGCACGAATGTCTAGAAATGTCCATAACTATTGACAAAATAGAGAGAACCTGATATCCTGCGCCCATCCCCGCTCCCCTGACGCACGTCGCGACAGGAGTGGATGGATGGAGGATTCGCACAATGAGTAATCGACAGTTCAGCATCGTTCCCGTCGCACAGACGTTCGTGGTGACTCCGGAGATGATCCAGCCCGGCCAATTCTGGTCGGCGTTCGGAAACACGGAGACGGAAGTGTCCGCGTTATGGATCGTCCGATACATGCAGCGCCAAGGCAAAGGCTGGATGCCGTTCACGTATGCGGCGCTGGACGCTTTCTATCGTGAGACGCGAGCTGCCTCCTTGACGGCACAGGGGCGACAAACGGCGGCGGAGCAGCTCGGTCACTACACGTTCAATGAGCTCATCGACACGCGCCACGAACGCGGAGGGACCATGACCCAGCAGGGCTACGTCATCGCTTCGGGCGACGGCACCCTGCGCGTCACCCGTGAGTTCGTCATGCGCTGCTATCTTTCTTCGCCAGCTGATCTTCCCGAAGGGTTGCCGGAGACCTTCCCGGTGCCGGCCCAGAAATCCAAGGAAGGTGACTCCGCCACGGAAGGCGCGTAACGACTTTTCCAAGCCCCAGACCCACCACTTCTCCAGGCCGTCCCGCCTTAAAACGGGACGGCTTTTTCGTACCCCGCCCCGGCGCTAGAGCGCCGCCCGGACACCCCGCCCGAGCCTTGCTTTTTTCGCAGGGTTCCGGTACTCTCTTCCCACATGCGCGGAGTGGCCGTTCGGCCTGCTTCTCTCCGACGTATATACAAGGATGCGGTGCCTGGCTCCCGACCGAAGGTCGGTATGCCTGGCTCCGCCACATATTTCTATGGCCAAAAAGATCAAAGTCCAAATCAAGCTCCAGATCCCCGCAGGCAAGGCCAACCCGGCCCCGCCGGTCGGTCCGGCGCTCGGTCAGCACGGCTTGAACATCGCGGAGTTCTGCCAGAAGTTCAACGCCGCCACGTCCAAGCTCCCGCCGGGAGAGATCACGCCGGTCGTGATCACCGTCTACGATGACCGCACCTACACCTTCATCACCAAGACGCCGCCGGCGTCGGTGCTCGTGAAGGCCGCGGCCGGTCTCGAGAGCGGCTCCGCCAACCCGCTGACCACCAAGGTCGGCAAGATCACCAAGGCGCAGGTCCGTGCCATCGCGGAGAAGAAACTCCCCGATCTCAACACGGGCGACATCGAGGCCGCAATGAGGATGATCGAGGGAACTGCGCGGCAGATGGGCGTGGAGATCAAGGGTTAGGACGGAGGTAAAAAGGGAGAAAGGGAGAACGTTTCGAGCGTTTTGATTCATGTGGGAGGTCACACGCCTGACGGCGGGGGCCGCACGTACCACGTAAGACGAACAACGATATGGCTCACAGCAAGCGCTTCACCACGCTCAAGAAGGACGTCGACCAGAAGAAGAGCTACTCCACCGAGGAAGCCATCGAACTCGTGAAGAAGCAGGCCACCACCAAGTTCGACTCCTCCATCGAAGTGCACATCCGCCTGGGCATCGACTCCAAGAAGAGCGACCAGCAGGTGCGCGCCACCGTCTCCCTCCCGCACGGCACCGGTAAGACCAAGAAGGTCGCCGTGTTCGTCGGCAGCGCGGAGAAGGAAGCCGAGGCCAAGGCCGCAGGAGCGGACGTGGTCGGCGGCGAGGAGCTCATCAACGAGATCGCCAAGACCGGCAAGTTCGACTTCGAGATCGCGGTCACCACGCCGGACATGATGCCCAAGCTCGCGAAGGTCGCGAAGGTGCTCGGTCCGAAGGGCATGATGCCGTCCCCGAAGAACGAGACGGTCACCACCAACCTCACCAAGACCATCGGCGAGCTCCGCAAGGGCAAGGTGGCGTTCAAGGTGGATGACACCGCGAACCTGCACCAGACCATCGGCAAGGCGTCGTTCACCAAGGAGCAGCTGGTTGAGAACTTCAACGCGCTCCTGGAAGCGGTCCGCAAGGCCAAGCCGTCCACCTCGAAGGGCACGTACCTGCTGGGTGTCACGGTGACGTCCACGATGGGGCCGGGCGTGAAGGTGTCGGCGTAAACCGCGACACGCGAAAAAAGCCCTGCCGGGAACGGCGGGGCTTTTTCGATGCCGCGGACATTGACCGCACGCCCTATTCCTGCTAGGCATACCCTGCGTCCCGACACGGGATGCGCAAAGGAGCGTCGTTCATGACTGAACCGGCCATCGATGGCATCTCATTCTCGATTCCGATCGTCCTGACGCAGCGGAACGGCCTTACCGGACACGTCCCGCATGGCCGACGCGTCATGACGGAGTGGGAGGATATCGCCTTCCCCGCGGAACATTTCACGTTCCCGGACGCGTCTGCGGCCAGTGCCGCGTTGGCAGCAATCGCCGCCGCTGCCGCGGAACGCGGACTCCAGCTCGCCGTGGAGGCATGCAAGGTGGATGGCGCGATATGCGCGTTGCTCATCGGTCCGGAGAATGTGGAGGTGCGGATGGATCCGGATCTGACGCCGGCCTTCCTCATCCTCTCCGAACAGCACCGCCGTACCGACCTGATCGCGGTTCGCGCGTTCTCGCGACTGATCGGGTCCCCGGTGACCTACGTCGTCAGCGACTCATTGTCATCGCCACCAGTCACCGACCGTCCGAACGCCATCGTCCTGCACGGCGGCAACACGCGGCCGCCCGGCACGTACGGCGCCAAAGTCCTGGTTCGGCGAGCATACGGCCTGGACCTCTTCGAGAACGGCGGCACGTACGAGTTGTTCTCCCCCGCCCTCGGACGCGGCCGGACCATCGACGCGGAAGGGACGGCCGTGTTCCAAGTCGTCGGCAACAACGTCTACCAGCTGCTCCTGCTCTACTTCGAAAAGCATTCGGAGAACCGCGCCGCGATCTACAGCAAGCAGCTGGGCACGCTGTGCTCGGACCTTGCGGAACGCTGGGGCATGCAGGAGGAGCCGCCGCCGGAAGCGACGGAGGACGATCTCGCGGAGTACGCGGAGGAATGCGTGACCGCGCTGCTCGAGGACTACGCGGGTGACATCGAACGCCTGAACGACCGCATCAAGCAGCTCGAATCGAGCCTGACCGATCACATCAACCAGCAGCGACGACTGCAGATGCGGTACGACGCCATGGCCGCATCACCGTTCGTCAGCGGGCTGCGCGACCGGCTTCCGGATGATCTCGCGCTCATGAAGGGTATGCCCGGCGTGACCGCGGTCCGGCTGGTGGATGACGGCATCCACCTGGAAACGGAAGACGTGGTCCTGACGCATGGCGCGACGACGCGGAATCTCGGACCGTTCGTCATCCGGCTCGACCCAAGCGGCACGGTGGAGGTCTGGTCGGAGGCGCCGCGCCATCCGGGCGGCCACCACCACCCGCACATCGACCGCAAGACGCTGACGTGTTTCGGGACGGTGAGCGCTCCCCTGGCCAAGCACATGTCGGACTTCCATTACGCCGACGCCGCACGCATCGTTCTGCGCTGGCTGCGGACGTACAATCCGGTGTCGACGCTGCACAAGCTGGAGGAGTGGCCTGCGGACGCCGCATCCGCGACTCACGCGAACGAAGACGCCTTCACCGACCGCACGACGACCAGCAAGGAGACCGCCCATGCCTGAACCGACGATGAACTTTTCCAACGTGAACAAGGTCTGCGACCCGGACGTCTTCGGACAGGTGACGCTGTTCGGTGCGGGATCGGTGGGCGGCTACGTCGCACACGGACTCGCCAAGCTCGGCGTCACGGACCTCACGGCGTACGACGATGACGTGGTGGAGTCGGGCAACATCCCGATGTCCATCTACGGACAACGCGATGTCGGCAGTCTGAAGGTGTCCGCGCTCGCGGAAATCGTGGCGTATTCCGCAGGCACGCTCATCAGGGCGGTCCCGGAACGCTTTGGCGGCAACGCGCCGCTCCACGGCTGTATCGTCTGCTGCGTGGACACGATGGCCGCACGGCGGATGATCTGGGAGTGCGTGCGCCGCGAGGACTCCAACGTGGAGCTCCTGGTGGACACGCGCACCAGCAAGGAGCTGATCTGGGTCTTCGCCATCGATCCCAAGGATCCGGACGACCGCGCGCTCTACGAGCACCATCTCCGGTACAAGGACGGCGAGACCGCGCATGCCATGTGCGGCGAGCACGGCATCGACTACGCCTCCAAGGTCGCGGCGGCACGGGCCTGCGCGAACTTGAAGGAATGGAAGACCCGTGGTATCAAGAAGGCCTATCACAGCGAACTTACCGGCTCGATCGAACTCATCCCCTAGGAGGCAGCAGTGGCAAAGAAACTGAAGATCAACGTCCAAATCGTGCCGAACGGCGGTTCATCCACCAAGAAGAAGGTCGAGGTCGCGGCCAGCGGGGCTTCCGTCAAGGAAATCTGCGACGCCGCGGGCATCTCCACCAAGAACATGGAGTTCACGGTCAACGGCAAGCCTGCCGACCTGAAAACCCACGTGTCCGCCAAGGACGCGCTCGAAGCCAAGGAAGCGGCCAGACCGGCCGTGACCGTGTCGGAGCGCCCAAGCGGCTCGTAAACCTCTCATTCGGCCGTCCCCTTTACGGGGGCGGCCTTTGCTTTTGCCTTCTCCATTGACATATTCGCGCTTGTTTTCTGCCCGCCGCCCCGCGTATACTTCCCCCTGATATCCGCCCCATCAAGCGGAAAAACCGCACGGCAATGATCCTCTCCGACCGCGACATCAAGAGCTACATGGCGGAAGGGAGGATCTCCATCACGCCATACGACCCGGAGCGCCTGCAGCCGGCGTCCGTGGACCTGACTTTGGACAAGACGTTCCTGCTGTTCGACACGGTGAATCATGATGTCATCGACGTTCGCAAGCCGGTGGACGACTTGATGCGCAAGGTGGTCATCGAAGAGGACAAGCCGTTCATCCTGCATCCGGGAGAGTTCGCGCTCGGTTTGGTGTACGAGGAAATCGGCGTGGGCAACGACGTGGTGGGCCGGCTGGAGGGCAAGAGTTCGCTGGGCCGCCTGGGCATCATCATCCATGCCACCGCGGGATACCTTGATCCGGGCAACAAACTGAAGATGACGCTGGAGCTCTCCAACGTGGGCGCGCTGCCGGTGAAATTGTATTACCGCATGCCCATCGCGCAGATGTCGTTCTCTCCCCTGTCCTCGGAATGCGAGAAGCCATACGGACACGGCGCGCGCGGCTCCAAGTACTTCGGCGCGCAGGAACCGCAGGCATCGCAGATGTGGAAGAATTTCGCCAAGGGCTGATGGAGATATGAAGATCCGTGTTTTTTCCGTTTCTTCGTTGGTGTTGGCTGGCCTCATCGCCGCCGCTGGCGTGCATGCCCAGAGCGCGGGCATCGTTTCCGACTACTCCTCTTCCGCCACCGGCCTGTTCGCGCCGGCCGCGCGGGCGCTCATCGGGAGCCTGGTGCGCATCGCCACGACGCTGCTCGGTCTGATCACCATGTCCAAGGTGGTGTGGGGCTGGTTCCTGCTGCAGACGCATGGCGGGAACGAGGACCGGCACCACAAGGCGACGACGACGTTCACGCATGCGTTCGTGGGGTCGCTTTTGCTGTTCGCGGCGGCTTCTCTTGCCCCGGCGGCGTTGAATCTGGTTCTTGATGTCACGGAGCGGCTGGTATCATGATTTCTCGGCCGGGTGGTGTGGCTGCGCCCTCCACCTCGCCACGCTCCTAACTCGGCGGAGGGCGCA
>JBEEJS010000160.1:0-3406 GCA_041169025.1 Candidatus Parcubacteria bacterium | reverse complement strand
CGGACCGTCATCGAACAGGTGCCCGAGGTGTGATCCGCAGCGGGCGCAGGTGACCTCGGTGCGTCGCATGCCGTGACTCTCATCCGTCGTCAGGACGAGGTTCTCGTTCTTGGCCGCGTCGTAGAAGCTCGGCCAGCCGGAGCCGGAATCGTACTTCGTCTCGCTGGAGAACAGCTCCAGTCCGCAGGCACCACAGACGTACATGCCCGCGTCGTTCGCGTGATAGAGCACGCCGGTGCCGGGCGCCTCCGTCCCCTTCTCGCGCAGGATCCGGTAGCGCTCGGGACCGAGTTCCTTGAGCCATTCCTCCTCCGTTTTCACGATCTTTTCCATAGGTTGCGAGATTAGCGGATGATACGACCCATGATAAACGATTTTCGTCGGCATCGCACGTCCGCCCGGCAGGATTGACAAAGACGCGTTTTTCTGGCACCCTTTCCGGTTCGCGCGACGGGCGCGGATACGTTCCACGCGCGATGGCGCGCAAGGAGAAGTCATGCAAGTCGAATTGGTTCCTTCTCACAGCCTCTTCACGACGCCCGATTTCACGGCGTCACCGTGGATCGCCAAGCTTTGCGCGGCCGTCCCGTTCGTCTGGGTGACCTCGAAGAAGCTGACCTCCGGTCACTTCGGCACGTACTTCGGGGCATCGGAGCTCCGGAAGTACGCAAATCCGTACATCCAGGATCTGTACTGGCTGCACGAGCTCACGCACATCCGGACGTACGCGTACATCGCGCGGCACGACTACTTGCCGTGGACCGAGGCGATGTTCCTGTCGGAGATGGAGTCGTCGCTCACCTCGGAGTGCTTCGCCTACCTCAACATCCCCGGGCTTCGGGACAAGACCTTCCAGCATCCCATCTGGGCCGACCGGTTCATGACGCCTGCGGTGCGACAGGATGCGAGTCGGTTCCATAACGGCATCCGTGATCTTTCAGACAAGATGCGCGCTGCGCGGCGGCGCGTCATCAACGATCCGGATCCGGCCGATTTCCTGGAGCAGCAGATCGCCAACTACGGTCGGCAGAACTGGGCCTGGTATCGCATCTGGCGGAAGCCGGCGGGCATCGCGTCCGATCTGCGTAAACCGGCGTATCTGGTCGTGGAGGACCACATGTCCATGAGCGACCGAGACGAGCGGCATCAAGACTGGCTCGAAAGCGTGTCGCTCCGCACCACCCAGCTTGGCGATGTCATGCCGTTCGCGCGGCAGGCTGCGGAGTTCAAGGCGATCTACGAGAAGTCCGGCGAGGAGTTCGGTAATCACCTGCTCGCGCCGTACGCGTACGACTCGGAGCTCCCATCGGCCAACCGATGAATCAAAAACCCGCACGGTCTTCCGTGCGGGTTTTCTGTCGGTCGCTGCGCTATTTCCCGAACGCCGTCTTGTCCGCGAACCACCCCTTGTCCAGCGGCTTGAACGCGTACAGCCGTCCGTTCACGCTGGCGTAGACGCGGTTGTCGGCGGGCGCGAGCCAGATGTTCGTGCGCGCATGGTGACCGAGCGGCCCCCATTCCAGGAACGGATACCAGTGTTCCGCGTCCGGCGAGACGATGATGCCGAACTTCGGCACGACCGAATCCACCTCGTTCGCTTCGGTATGAAAGGCCGCGTAGTAGATGCCGTCGGCATTGATCACGCTGTACGAATATCCCGCCCAACCATACGGAATCGGATTCCAGACTTCCTTGAGCGTCCCCTTCCATGCGTCGTACAGCACCAGGCCGTGACTGTGCAGCTGATCGGGCGCAAGCAGGTACCGGTCGCCGCCGCCGACCGCGGTGTGCGCGGTGAAGCCCTCATCCCAGATCTTCTTCCAGGTCCTGCCGCCGTCATTGCTCCGCAGCGCGTATCGCGAAACGTCTCCGGTGCCGACGAACAGCGCGTCGCTCTTGGCGCTGTAGAAGACGTCATGGAGATGCCGCAGCTTGAAGCGCGAATCGTCTTGCGCGTATTGCACGGCGTCTTCCGGGAATAGCGTCTGGAAATCCACCCACGGTTCCCATGAGAAGCCGTCATCCGGGCTGCGCCAGAGCACGGCGGAATTCCAACCGTGCATGGAACCCCAGAGCGTCCCCTTCCCGTCGTCGGCGATCGACCAGAACATCGCCGGCATGTCATGCGCCACTTCGTGCCAGGTCTTGAAGGCGTCATCGGACCGGAAGACGCGCACCGGGTTGTCGGCCTGCACGTAAATGACGCCTTTGCCGTCGGCATTGATCTGGATCTCGCCCGGTTGGGAATCAACGACCATGACGCGCTCAACGCGTCCGTCCTGCGCCACGCGCCAAACCGAGCGCGTGCCATCGTACTCGACGACTGCCATGTACAGCGCCTGCGTGGGCTGATGGAAATACACGTCGAAGATGTCGCCGATGCCGTCAGTGCCGGGCACGAGTTGATTGCCAAGCGATCCTCCGGTGAGGTTGTTGTTCGGCGGCGGGAAGTACGGCACCGGTTCCGCGATGGTGTGTTCCGTGCGCGACTCCGGCGGTACCGCCGCTTCCGGCGCGGGCGTCACTTCCGGCGGCGCGTTCGGTGCGGGTGCGGGTAGCGGGCGATCCCAATGCGAGACTTGCGGTGGTACGTGCTCGGCCTTCCAGCGGAGGTACGTGAATTCGCTCAGGCCGGCGATGAGCGCAAAGGCGACTGCGCTGAGCGCGATGAAGAGCGTTTTTCTAGTGAGAGACATACGGAGTCGGTTTGGTGTAAAAAATGCTTTTACCGCGACACCTGATAGTACAGATCCGTCCCGTTCGGTCCCTTGGCCTGCCCGCGCACCACGCCCGTGCCGCCGCCGGCGATGGGATTGTCGAGCGTGGTCAGCGTCACCTCGGCGTCGGCGCGTTCAAGATTGGCGTAGAGCGCGCAATCACCGGAGTCGCCGTCGTAGATGTAGCGGTATCCGCTCACGGCATCGGTCCCCGTCTTGGGATCGCGCGGCACCTTGCTGACATACGCGGCGGCGGCGGGATGCGCGGCGACGTATTCGTCATAGATCTGCTTGAGGTCGTACTCGCCCGGACCCGCGGCGGGCACCAGGCAGCTACCGGCCCACAGCAATCGGCCGATCTCGTTGAGTGTGGCGCGCCGCGCGGTGTCACGCGCAGTCACCCGTGCCGGAAGGACGGCAACGACGACCACCGTCGCCAAGGTGGCGATAATGCCGAGGGTGACCATGAGTTCGATGACGGTGAAGCCTTTGGGTTTCATGAGGGCAGCATAGCACGCGGCGCATGGACGGTCAGCGGAACGCAAAACGCGACCTCGTAAGGCCGCGCTTGCATGAGCGTCTACAACTCCCCCAGATCCACTGTCGTATCGATTCGTATCTGCCCCACGAACTCCGGGATGTGCGACACCATCAGCAGCGCTCCCTCATACTCATTCAGCGCCTTGGCG
>JBEEJS010000159.1:0-3359 GCA_041169025.1 Candidatus Parcubacteria bacterium | reverse complement strand
GACGATGAAGATCGCCGCGGTCATGAGCAGTCCCCCGCCCATGATCAGCGAGAACAGCACGTCGAAACCGTCGAGTGAATGTTGCACGTCGAACTCCATGCGTTACGGGCCACCACTCATGGCAGCGACGTGAACGCTAACAGTCGTACCCTTTACTGTCAAGGATGCCTGACGAAGCCGCACGGCTCGCGCAACCGGACGAAACGACACCAAAAAGCGCCCCCTTTCAGGGACGCCCTTCATTTCTTTGTGGAGCCGACGACCGGGATTGAACCGGTGACCTCGTCCTTACCAAGGACGTGCTCTACCAACTGAGCTACGTCGGCATGCCGTGCGTGCGGACCGTGCGTCCTGCGCCGCGAATCATGCCTGAATTGCGAATTTCGGACAAGCGGGACTACTTCCGCCGCCGGCCTTCCGGCACCGCAGCCATCGCTTTCAGCCTTCCGCCGAACTCCTCGAGCTTGTTGTTCTCGGGATTCACGGTACCCAGCTGGAGCAGGACCTCGTCCGCCCGCCGTTTGTCTCCGCCCATTATACAGGCCTCCAAAAGTAAATCAAGGTTCCGAGGGTTTGCCGGCTCCACGGCCACGGCGCGCTCATAGGCGTCCTTGGCCCCCTTGTCCTGGCCCAGGGCCTGGCAGGCTGCCGCCAGGGCGATCCAGCGGCCGGCGATGTCGGCGTGCACGGCGGGGCTGGCCGGGCAGGCACCGGCGTTTTCCTCGCTCTGGAAGGTGCGGATACCGGAGCCATGGATGCAGCGGTTCTCGCGAATGAGGGCCTTGGCCAGATAGGCCAGGGTCTCCTTGGCGCGGTCGAAGCGCTTCTCTTCCAGGTAGAGGTCGGCCAGGCCGCGGTACGCCTCAATGTGACGCGGGTCGTACCCCAGCGCCTCGATGAACTTCTTCTCCGCTTCCGGATAGCGGCTCTCCTTGGCGAGCGCGTGACCTTCGGCGACGAGCGCCACCAGGCGTTCGCGCGCGGCGGCCGGCGGGATGCGCTTCTCGCGCTTGAACTGCCGCTCGATGTCGAGCAGGCGGCGGTAGCTGCCGCGGAACAGATCGCGCACGGCATCGGCCTTGGGCGCCATGAACCCGCCCACGGCGCGCGAGGCTCCGGTCATGGTGCGATGCATCTTGCCGCGCAGGAGCTCGCGCTTCTTCTTCATCTCGCGCTCTTCCGGGATGATGGACGTGTCGATGATGGCGAGCTGCGGGAACTTGGGCACGACGATCCGCGCGAGCCAGACGAGGCTCACGAGGATGACGGCTGAAAAAAAGGCGTAGTAGTACATGCGGAAAGGAGTAGCTGCTGTTTCAAGGGTCACGGCGTACGCGATGGCCGCTCACGCGCGAGCGGCGTCCGCGGTGATGCGTGCCATGGCGGCGAATTCATCCTGTTTGAGCGACGCGCCGCCCACCAGCGTGCCGGAAATGCCCGGCATGGCGAGGAACGCGGCGAGGTTGGAGGAGTCGGCGGATCCCCCGTAGATGACGGCGGTCTGACGTTCAGCCACGTCCGCGCCGAGAAGATCGTGGAGGGCGCTTATGATGAGGTGGTGCATCTCCGCGGCATCATCCGGCGTGACGGCCTTGCCGGTGCCGATGACCCAGCGCGGCTCGTACGCCACCACCACGGTCTGCGCACCGACGAGCGATACGCCGTCGAGCGCGGCGCGGACCTGGTCGATCACGACGGCATTGCGCTTGCCCGCCTCGCGTTCCGCGCGCGTCTCGCCGACGCAGATGACCGGAACGATGCCGTGCTTGAGAAGGGCGAGCGTCTTGCGGTTCACCATCTCGTCCGTCTCGCCCAGGAATTCGCGCCGCTCGGAATGGCCCACCAGGCAGTATTCCGCGCCGAGTTCGCGCAGCGTGACCGGGGAGATCTCGCCGGTGTACGCGCCCTTGTCCATCCAGAAGGCGTCCTGCGCACCGAGCGCGACAGGCGTGCCCTTGGTGATGGAAGCGACGCGTTCCAGCGCCAGGTGCGAGGGGCAGAGCACGACGGACACGCCGTCCGCGGACGCGCCTTCCCCTGCCCAACGCTGAACGACGCCGCGGGCGAGCGATTCGCTCTCGGGTTCGCTCAGCTGCATCTTCCAGTTGGCGATGAGGTAGCGCATATGACGGTGCGATTCGCGCGCCACTTGGGCGCAACACGCGCGACAGACGCGCGCGACCTTCCTAGTATAGCGCGGCCGCGTGCTTCGCGAAACCTTGCTTATCCGCAGCCTCGTCGTACGGCCCGATGACCGCGATACCCATGGCGCGTTCGATGAAGATCTCGCGCGCCGCATCGCGGATCTGCGCGGCGGTGACTGCGTCCAGGCGCTTCAGCTTCATCTCGGGCGTCTCGATGCGGCGGTCCAGGAGTTCCTGGCGCGCGTACCAATCGGCCATGTGGTTGGAGTCCTCCAGGCCGAGCAGCATCTTGCCACGGAGGTAGTCCTTGGCGCGGAGGAGTTCGGCGGCGCCGACCAGGGTGGTCTTCAGTTTCTTCACCTCGCTCGTGATCACGCCGAGGGCGTCATGCACCTTGTCCTTGGACAGGCCGGCCTGGATGGTGAACGCGCCGATGTCCTGGTACGTGCCGTTGCCCGCGCGCACGCTGTACGCCAGTCCCCGCTTCTCGCGGACTTCGGTGAACAGGCGCGAGCTCATGTTGCCGCCCAGGATGACGCCCATGATGGTCAGCACCGCGCGGCGCTTGTCGTCGCGGCCGTACGACGGCCAGCCGAGCGCCACCTGCACCTGCTCCGTCTTCTTGTGGGAGATGCGCACGCGCACGCCCTGATATCCGGCCTTCTCCGGATGGAACTGCGCGAATCGCGGCGGTTCCTTCTTGGCGGCGGAGCGCTTGCCGAAGGTCTTCTCCAGCAGCTTCATGGCGCTCGCGCGCTCGAACTTGCCGGCGATGGCGACGACGGTGCGCTGCGGGACGTAGTAGGTGTCGCGGAACGCCAGCATCGGCGAGCGCTCGATGCCGTTCATGGTCTCCACGGTGCCGGTGATCTTCTTGCCCAGGGTGGAACCGCGGAAAAGCTCCTCTTCCAGGATCTCGTCCACGCTCATGGCGGGATTATCCTCGTACATGCGGATCTCCTCGTGGATGACCTTGCGCTCGCTCTTGATGTCGCCCGGGCGGTACAGCGAGTGGTGCAGCATGTCGGACAGCATGTCCACGGCGAGCGGCAACTTGTCCGCTTCCATGCGGATGTAATAGCCGGTGTAGTCCTTGCCGGTGAAGGCGTTGTAGTCCGCGCCATGCGCGTCGAGGTCGCGCGAGATGGTCATGGTGTCCTTGCGGCGTTTGGTTCCTTTGAACATCATGTGCTCGATGAAATGCGCGGCGCCTTC
>JBEEJS010000158.1:0-24162 GCA_041169025.1 Candidatus Parcubacteria bacterium | reverse complement strand
CCGCGAGCGGGCGCGTCGTGAAGAGCACGGTCACCGATGCCGAAGGGCGGTTCTCCTTCCTGGCGGCGGCCGGCGCGTATCGCATCGAGGCGGTGAAGCATGGCATGACGTTCCCGAGCGCCGTCACCGCGGATCTCCGCGAAGCCGGCGCGTTCACCGAGCTGTATCACGGCGAAGTCATTCAGGTCGGCGCGGCAGGCGCGGTGCTCACGCCGAGCATCCCCATGGACCCCGCGCACGTCGATGCGCCGGACGCGGTGGTGGCGCGGCGGCAGCGTTCCAAGAACGCGCGGCGATTCGTGGCGGGTCTGGGACCGACGCTCGGCGTGATCGCGTTCGTCGTGAAGCCGGGCGCGTTCACCGCGCTGCTCTTCGTGGCGCAGCTGGTCACGTACGCGCTGTTCCGCCGCTTGGCCGCGCCGCGCACGTCCAAGAACTGGGGCATCGTCTACGAAGAGGGAAGCAAGCGGCCGGTGCCGTTCGCCATCGCGCGCGTGTTCGAGGCCAAGTACAACAAGTTGCTCGAATCTCAGGTGACCGACGATCGCGGGCGATACCAGTTCCGCGTGGGCGGCAACGTCTACTACCTGACCGTTTCCAAGGACGGCTTCCACAAGACGCAGACCGATCCGGTGGATCTGAGCGCGGTGACGGAACCGACGGTCATCGCCTCCGATCTTCCGTTGCGCCCGGCGGCACCGTCATCGAAACCCGCATGACCCCGCGATTCGACGACGTCATGCGCGTCCTGAAGGCGCGATACACCGCGCCCGCCGCGTCCGAAAAGGCCACTCCTTGGGAGACGGTCCTCTTCACGGCGCTCACCGCGCGTTCCAAGGACGACCAGGTGGAGCCGGTGTTCCGGGCGGTGATGCGGCGCTATCCTACGCCGGCCGCGCTCGCCCGTGCCACTCCGGCGCAAGTCGGCGTGCTCATCAGGACCATCGGGCTCTGGCGGAGCAAGGCCCGGAACGCGGTGGCGATGGCGCGCGCGGTGATGGCGCGGCATGGCGGGGCGGTGCCGCGGACCATGGAAGAACTGGTGGCGCTGCCCGGCGTGGGCCGCAAGACGGCGTCATGCACGCTCGTCTACGCATTCGGCATCCCGGCCATCGCCGTGGACACGCACGTGCATAGGATCGCGAACTGGCTCGGGTGGGTGCGCGCTTCCACGCCGGAAAAGACGGAGGCCGCGCTGCGCCGCGTGCTGCCTGCGCGTCACTGGATGGATGTCAACCGCGTGATGGTGCAGTTCGGGCGGGACGTGTGCGTGCCGGGGAAGCCGCGGTGCGGGGCGTGTCCTGTGCGCGGATGGTGCGCGTTTCCGAGGAAAACCCCGTAGTGCCGTATCCGCCCGCCCGTGATACCATGACCCCATGCTCCTCGAGCTCGACAGAGCGTTATTTCACGCAGCCAACGGCCTCGCCGGCAGGTGGCCCTTGTTCGACGTTGCCGTGTCGTTTTGCGCGGAATCGCTCATCTGGCTGATGGGAGCGGCGATCCTGACGCGGTGCGTCTTCCTGATCGCGCGGCGCGACCGGAGAGCGGCGAGCGAGCTGGCATCCGTGGCGCATGCGGGGGCCGCCGTCGTGCTGGCGCTCGTTGGCAACTGGGCGTTCGCGCATTTCATCAAGTTCCGCCATCGGCCATTTGAGGCGTTCTCCGACGTGCATCTGCTCGCGGCACCGCCGTACGGCTGGCAATCGTTCCCGTCCGGCCATTCCGCTGCCGCGTTCGCCATGGCGTTCTCCATCTTCTTCGTCGACAGGCGTTTCGGGACATGGCTGCTCTGTGCCGCGGCGCTCGTGGCCGCGTCACGCGTCTTCGCCGGCGTGCATTATCCGCTGGACGTGATTGCGGGCGCCTGTGCCGGATTCGGCTGGGCGTACCTCGGGCGGCGCACGGGCCAGGCGATGGGGGACACCAAGGCGTTCACGCCCCTCGTGCGGCTGCCGCGGCAGCGCCGCTGACGTGCGGCGCGGACGGACGAGCGTTTCATTCACGATCATCTTGCTATGCAACCCCTTCAAGCCCTCATCCTCGGCGCCGTCGAAGGCCTGAGCGAATTCCTGCCCATCTCCTCCACCGGACATCTCATCCTGACTTCGCATTTCCTGGGCCTGCCGGAAACCGACATGCTCAAGTCATTTGAGATCGCCATCCAGCTGGGCGCCATCTGCGCCGTGGCGTGGCTGTATCGCGTGAAACTGCTCGCCGGCCCCAAGGTGTGGACGCGCGTGGCGGCGGCATTCCTGCCGACGGCGGTCATCGGCCTCGCGGTGCACCGTTTGGTGAAGACGTACCTGCTTGGCAACCTGCAGGTGGTGCTGTGGTCGCTCCTGCTGGGCGGCATCGCGCTGGTGGCGTTCGAACGCTGGCACAAGGAACGGGCGGACGGTGCGGGAGAGATCACCGCCATCACGCACTGGCAGGCGTTCTGGGTGGGAGTGGCGCAGGCGGTGGCGATCATCCCGGGCGTTTCCCGCAGCGCGGCGACCATCGTGGGCGGCGAGGCGCTTGGCGTGAAGCGCGCGGCGATCGTGGAGTTCTCGTTCCTGCTGGCGGTGCCGACGATGGCCGCGGCGACCGGACTCGATCTGCTTTCGTCATACAAGGACTTCTCTTCCGGTGACGCGCTGGCATTGGCGCTCGGTTTCGCCGCCGCATTCGCCGTGGCGCTGGCGAGCGTGAGGTTCATGCTGGACTTCATCAAGACGCATACCTTCGCCTGGTTCGGCGCGTATCGCATCGCGGCGGCCATCCTCTTTTTCCTGATCATCCGCCCATGAAACGCGCATCTCCACTTCTCATCCTGATCGCGCTCCTCGCGGCGCTCGCTTGGACCGCGGTCTTCTTCGATTCGCCCGGCCACCCCAAGGACGCGTCGTTCACCGTGGTCACCGGGGATGGCGTGGAACGCATCGTCACCGGACTCAAGGAAAAAGGATTCATCCGCAGCGAACTGCTGTTCAAGGCGGCTCTGCGCTCCAGCGGACTCGCGACCAAGCTGCAGCCCGGCACATACGATCTTGGCGGCGTTGCGTCGTACGGCGAAATCATCTCGCGTTTGGCGTCCGGCGGCGTGAGCGCGGAGGAATTCACCCTGCGCGTCACCGAAGGGCAGGATTTGCGCGACATCGTGGCGGCGCTCAAGAACGCGGGGTACGCACGCGCCGATGAGCTGTACCGCGTCACCGGACTTCCTGCGACCGACGCGCGGACGCTTAGCGCGGCAGGCGCGCCCAAGCCGAAGGATTTCTCGCGCGAGTTCCCGTACCTGAAGGACAAGCCGTCGTACGTGAGCCTCGAAGGATTCCTCTTCCCCGACACCTATCGCGTCTTCCGCAATGCCACGCCGGAGGACATCGTTCGCCTGATGCTCGCGAACTTCGACCGCAAGCTCACGCCGGCGCTGCGTGATGCGATGGCGCGGCAGGGCCGAACGGTCTATCAGGAAGTGACCATGGCGAGCATCATCGAGGACGAGGTGCGTGGTACCGATGATCGCAGGCTCGTCTCCGATCTGTTCTGGCGGCGGTTGAAGGAAGGCATGGCCCTGCAATCGGATGCGACGGTCAACTACATCACCGGCTCGGGCCGCGTCTCGTCGACGGCCAAGGATCTGCAGAACGTGTCGCCGTACAACACCTACAAGTACCGCGGCCTGCCGCTCGGGCCGATCGGGAATCCCGGACTGGATTCCATCATGGCGGCGGCGGATCCCAAGGCGAACGCGTACGTCTACTTCCTGACCGACAAGCAGGGGACGGTGCACTACGCGCGCACGCTCGCGGAGCACAACGCGAACCGGTACAAGTACCTGCGCTAAGCCCGTTATTCCGACGTCCATCCTCCTATGCGCACCATCACGATTCGGAACGCGTTCATCGCGGCTGCCATCGCGCTTTCCTGCGCCCTGCCTTCGTTCGCGCTTGCGCAACCGGCGCCGCCGTCTTCGTCCGGGCCGGGAGGAGCGACGGGGGGTGCGGAACGGATCACGGCGATGCTCGCGGACATCACGGTGGAGCAGAGCGGCGTCATCCAGGTGCGCGAGAGCATCGAGTATTATTTTGCCGCGCCGCGTCACGGCATCTACCGCGACCTGCCGGTCCGTTACGACATCGACGGCAAGACGGTGGAGATGCCGGTGTCGGCCATCAGCGTGACCGATGCCACTGGCGCGCCCGTGCAGCACAAGGAGCAGCGCAACAAGGACAGCGTCCGCATCATCGTGGGCGATCCGGACCGCACGGTGACCGGCACGCATGACTACGTCATCTCGTACGACGTCCGCGGCGCGCTTCGCTATTTCGCTGACCACGACGAGCTCTACTGGAACGCCACCGGCAATACCTGGACCGTACCCATCGAACGCAGCGGTGCCACGGTGCATCTGCCGCCGGGCGTGCCACAGGGCAAGGCGACCTTTACCTGTTTCACCGGCGCGGTCGGTTCCACGGCCAAGGACTGCATGGCGAACGTCCAGGGGAGCGCGGTGTCGTATGCCGCGAACGGGCCGCTGACGATCGTCGCCGGCTGGCCGACGGGACTCGTGGCACGTCTTGATCCGCGCGCGGTGCCCCCGGTGGAAACGCAGGACGTGCTGCCGTTCCTTCTGCCGCTGCTGGTCATCATCGGGCTGTACGCGTATTGGCGGAAGTACGGGCGTGATCCGCTCTCCGACCGCGCGCTCATGGTGCAGTACGATCCGCCGCCAGGCATGCGCCCGGCGGAAGTCGGCGCGCTCATGCACGAATCCGCGCGCCCCGACGATCTTTCCTGCACGGTGGTGGATCTTGCCGTGCGCGGATACCTGTCCATCAAGGAGACGGAGATCGGCCTGCTGTTCAAAGGCAAAGACTACGAGATTACGCTGCTCAAGAAGGAATACCGCGCGGATGCGACGCTCAAACCGTTTGAGACGGCGCTTCTCGATGGCTTGTTCGCGGACGGCACGAAGGACGTGTGCGCCATGTCCGCGCTCAAGAAGGATTACTCCTTGAACGCGCACCTCGCCGACATCAGCAAGAAGACGATGGACGGGATCGTGGCGATGGGCGTGTTCGACGGCACTCCGATGGTCGTCATGGGGAAGTTCGTCGGCGTGGGCATACTCGTCGCCTTCGTCGGGTTCCTGCTGGGGACCAGCACCGCGAATGGCGCATTGCCGACTCCGGTCGTCATCGCCATGGTCGCTTCCGGCATCATCATCGCCATCGCCGGCAAGTTCATGCCGCGCAAATCGCTCGCGGGCGCGGAGGCCTTCCAGCATGCGCGCGGCTTCAAGGAGTACGTGGAGAAGGCGGAGAAATACCGCATCCAGTGGCAGGAGAAGGAGAACATGTTCGAGACGTTCCTGCCGTACGCGATGGTCTTCGGGGTCGTGGACAAGTGGACGCACGCGCTGGCGAGCATGGGCATCGTGCCGAAGCAGCCTGGGTGGTACGCTGGATCGCCCGGTTCGGTCTTCAATGCGGCGGCGTTCGGTTCGAGCATGGCATCCATGAACGCCTCGGTGAAAGCCGCCATGATCTCCTCGCCGCAGCGATCGAGCGGCGGGAGCGGGTTCGGCGGCGGTTCGGGCGGCGGAGGCGGCGGCGGCGGAGGAGGAAGCTGGTAACGCACGCATATGACTGATGAAGCGTTCAGGGACATCTTCGAAGGGACCAAGGTCATCGCCTCGGTCGGCCTGTCATCGAATCCGCTGCGTCCGGCGGGCGGCGTTTGCGCGTATCTCCAGGCGCACGGATATCGGATCATCCCCGTCAATCCGCGCGAAACGGAAGTGCTCGGCGAGAAGGCGTATCCCGATCTGGCCGCGGTCGCGGCCGCAGGCATCCATCCCGACGTGGTGCAGATCTTCCGTCGGCCGGATGCGGTCCCGGACGTGACGCGCGACGCCATCGCGATCGGCGCCAAGGTGGTGTGGATGCAGGACGGCGCGGGGAATACGGAAGCCGCGCGCATGGCGGAAGAGGCGGGACTGACGGCGGTGGTGGATGATTGCATGGCGCGGGTGCATCGGCGGCTGTTCGCTTGACGGTATTCGGCGAATTCATGTAAGGGTAGACGGCCTTACTTTTAGTGCGCTATCATCATCCCGTATGAGCCTGGAGAAAAGCGTCGGAAAATTGACAGAGAACATGGACAAGGTCCTTGTGGCTTTAGGGACGCTTGATTCCAAGGTCACCACGCTTGATTCCAAGGTATCCACGCTTGATGCCAAGGTATCCACGCTTGATTCCAAGGTCACCACGCTTGATTCCAAGGTCACCACGCTTGATTCCAGGGTCACCACGCTTGATTCCAAGGTCTCAAACCTTGACGATAAGGTTACGGACAATGAAAGCACCCTTGACCGCGTGGTCATGAAACTCATCGAGATGGATGCGAAGATGGACACGCTTGCAACGAAGGATGAGCTCAGCCTGTTGGACAGGGGGGTCACCGGTACGCTCGCTGAGCACTCAACGATTCTCAGGAGGCTCGATGATGAGCGCGTGGTAATGAATGATCGGTTGACGAGATTGGAAGGCGGCACGCGTCCGTCATTCGCTTGATGATAAAACCGGGCATGCTGCCCGGTTTTATCGATGTCGCTGTTAATCGTTCCGCCCCTTGGCAGCACCCCTTTTAGGCGGCATACTCACCCCGATATGCCCACCCCGCGACTCCCAGGCCTCGAACTCGATTTCACCGCCGGTCTCAACCCGGAGCAGCGCGCCGTGGTCCTCGGGGGCGACGGTCCTTGCGTCGTCATCGCGGGTGCGGGTTCCGGCAAGACGAAGACCATCGTGCACCGCGTGGCGCACCTGATCGCGCAAGGCGTGGCGCCGGACCGCATCCTGCTCCTCACGTTCACCAACAAGGCGGCGGGGGAGATGATGCATCGCATCGGGGAACTGCTCGGTTCCGCGTTCCCTGGCGGGAGCGCCGGCGTCTACGGCGGAACGTTTCATTCCACCGCCAACCGGATGCTGCGCGCGTTCGCGGCGAACATCGGCTACACGCCGAATTTTTCCATATTGGATGAAGAGGACGCGCGGGAACTGTTGAAGGCCTCGCTCAAGGAACTCGGCCTCTCCGGCGATGCCAAACGTTTCCCGTCGCCGGCGGTGGTGAAAGAAGTCATCAGTTACTCGCTCAACGCGATGGTGCCGCTGGCGGACGCGCTGGAGTCCAAGCATCCGCATTTCCTGTCTTTGGCATCCGAGCTGCACGGCGCCAAGGAACGCTACGAGAAGAAGAAGCGCGACGCCAACGCCATGGACTTCGACGACCTTTTGACGCTCCTCCACAAGCTCCTCGCCACGGATCCCGCGGCCCGCGCGCGCATCTCCGGACGTTTCGCGTACCTGCTGGTGGACGAGTACCAGGACACCAATCCTTTGCAGGCGGCCATCGTCGGCATGCTCGCCGGCGAACAGCGTAACGTGCTGGTGGTGGGCGACGACGCGCAGAGCATCTATTCCTTCCGCGCGGCCGACGTGCGGAACATCCTGGATTTCCCCAAGCAGCATCCGGGCGCGAAGCTGTTCAAGCTGGAAACGAACTACCGGTCCTCGCCGCAGGTGCTGGATCTGGCCAACGACGTCATCTCCCGCAACGTGGAGCAGTACCCCAAGAACCTCCGCGCGGTGAAGCCGGAAGGGCCGAAGCCGGTGGTGGTGCCGAGCGGATCGGGCGTGCAGGAGGCGATGTTCATCGCGGACCGCATCGAACGGCTGATCGAGCAGGGGACGCCGTCGCGCGAGATCGCGGTGCTGTGCCGCGCCACGTTCCACGCGCTGTCCCTGGAACTCGAACTCAAGAAGCGCGGCGTGGAGTACGACCTCCGCGGCGGCATCAAGTTCTTCGAGCGCGCGCACGTGAAGGACGTGCTCGCCTTCATGCGCATCAGCTCCAATTTCTCCGACGAAGCCGCGTGGATGCGCATCCTGCTCATCCAGCAAGGCGTGGGCGACGGCACCGCGGGCAAGATGTTCGCCATGATCCGCGCCGCGGGCTCCTTGGCGCACGCCGCGCTCGCGCCCATCGAGCAGGCGCTCGGCGCGCGCGCGGGCCGCGGTTGGCGCGACCTCAAGCAGACGCTCGACAAGATCCTGGAAGCCGACGGCAAACCTTCCACCATCGTGAAGGCCGTCTTGAAGTCGGCATACGCGGAATACCTGGAAAGCGAATACCCCAACTGGCGCGACCGCGTGGGCGATATCGAGGAACTGGCGACGTTCGCGGAGGATTATGAGAGCGCCGCGGAACTGCTCGCCGAGACGGCGCTCGACGACCAGGTGTTGAATGCGCGTCCGGGCGGCCGTGGGCGCGGGGAGCGGCAGGACCGCGTGCCGCGCGTGGTGGTGTCCACCATCCATCAGGCGAAGGGCCTGGAGTGGGATACGGTATTCCTCATCCACCTCACCAATTCGTCGTTCCCCAACCGCAAGGCCGCGCTGGAAGAGGGCGGCATGGAGGAGGAGCGCCGACTGTTCTACGTGGCGGTCACCCGCGCGCGCCGCAACCTGTACCTGTGCTGGCCGCAGACGGTGGGGCGCGACATGTTCGGCATGGAGCAGCCGTCCATCTTCCTGGAGGAAGCGGACCCGCATCACCTGGACATGGCGCTGGTGGAAAAGAGCGGTTGGGACTTCGGCGGCGGATCAGGTTCTGAATTCCGTGGCGGCAGCGCGGCCTGGGGCGGCGGCGACATCCCGCGCGGTACCGGACTGACCGGCGCGCTTCGGCATGCCGGCGCGTCCGGCGTGCGCGCCAAGCCGCGCCCGCAGATCGATGACGCCGACTCCGGCGATTTCTTCGAGGACGATGCCGTGGATGCCGATGCGCCGGAGGATCCGATGCTGGCGATGAAGGCACGGGTGGGGAAGGCGAAGGAGGATTGGAAGAAGAAGAGCTTCCTGCGGGAGGTATAGGGCGGGCGCGCTCGCGATGTAAAGTCGCGGCGGCTTTCGCGTCTCCGCGGCGGTCCCCGAAGCGGGGTTTCCGCCGGCGCCCACCTTGACCGAACCACCTCAAACGTGCAGGATGGCTTCAGTCCCTTTCGTCACGAACAAGGAGTAAGACAATGTCACTACCGCGTTTTTTTCCAGACATGTTGAAGATTATCGTCCCTTTCTCCATCTTGGCAGCGCTTGCGCTGACGGGCATTCCCGGTGCGCAGGCCAAGGAAGGCGGCGGCTCGGAATCGGTCTATCTCGGCCCCGCGTCCGGCGCGCATGAAGTGGGCCCGCTCCGCGTCTGCTTGTCAGACGCTGGAGGCACCTGCGGTGCAGGCGAGTCGCATCTCCACGTGTCGAACCCCACGAATCGCGTGGTCGCCTGGTGGTCCGAGACGCTCGGTCCGAAGAACGCCAAACGGCAGGCGTTGCGGCCCAAGAAGAGCGTCACCGTCGCGCTTCCCAAGGGAGGCACGACGACGCTCGATCTTTGGGTGCGCTAAGCGTCCCGTGTCATCAAAAAGGCTTCCGTATCGGGGGCCTTTTTTCGTCGCAAGAAAAATCCGCACCCCCGGGAAGGGGATGCGGATAAGGAAGCGTGGCCGTTTCCGGGGATGATCAGGCCGCTTTGGCGGGATGCTTGCGCGCCTTCGCAGCGGTCTTCTTCTCCGCGCCGGCGCCGGCGCTCTTGGGGCGTTGCTTGCGCTGGCCGTGCCATGCGCCGTTCACGATATTGATGAGCTGCCTCTGGCCGTTGGCGTAGATGAGCGCATGGGTATGCGTCCAGTTCGTCTTCGGGCTGCTGACGTAGTGCTCGGTCAGGTACGTGGACGTGCCGACGCGCCAGATGGGGCCGATGATCGCCGCCGAGTGCATGTGCCCGATGATGGCCCATTGGTTCAGCCCTTGGAACGAGTCCATGCTGGCCTTCTTGGCGCCGTTCGGACCGATGTCGCCGTGAAGCGCGCACTCGATCTTGATCTTGCAGCCCTTGGTATCGGGAAGGAGCAGGCTGTCACGACGGCCATGCGTCTTCACGAACGGGGCGTGCTGGTTGATCCACCAGTTCACGGGATCCTTGGCGTTGATCTCGTGCAGGGGCAGGTTGCGGTCCTTCAGGTCCTCATAGAGGGCACCGAAGATCTGCGCGCAGACGCCCTTGTTGGTGTCGTCGTGGTGCCAACGCTCTTCCTCCAGGTACCTGGCGAAGACGTCGTTGTGGTTGCTGGCGATGGTATGGAGCTCGATCTCCGGATACGTCTCGTGCATCCACTTGAGGTCGCTCACGACGAGTTCCAGCTCGGTGCGCACGGAGTTGAGTCCGCGCTCCGCCAGGTGGACGCGCCGCGAGGCGTGCTTGGTGTCATGGTGCGAGATGCTGTGGCCGTTGAAGAGATCGCCGAGGATCGCCTTCTTGACGCGCAGCATCTTGAGCATGTCCTTGAACGTGATCTCCTTCACGTCCGGGTGCGTCACGCCGCTGTGCCAATCGCCGAGATAGGCCGCGACGATGTCGTTCGGGCGGTGTTCGATGCCCTTGGGGGTCACGTACACCGCGCCGCCGCGGATGGGGTCGATGTCGTAGAACTCGCCTTCCGAACTGGAGAGGAGCTGACGATAGTGGAACGTCTTGCTCGCCGAGAACTCCACGACGATGGCCGCGTAGGTGTGTTCCGCCGTGGCGATCTCGCCGGTGCGGTCCTGCTGGCCCATGTTGTCCACGGCGTAGAACGGGTACGTCACCGCGCCGGTCGTCATGATCGCCTTGGGGTAATCATGTTGCGAACGTTGGCGGTGCGCCAGCTCCAGCTTGGGGGCCGCGTAGATCTGCGAGACGCTGCCGCCTCGGTTGCAGATCTTGTTCGTGAGGAACTTGTCCAGCGTGGGACGCATGCGGAGGCGCTTCAGGCAGAGCATGCCGTCAGCGAGGTACTTGTCGCCGAAGTGCATGTGGCCCTTCAGCGCAGGATCGAACGTGGAGGTGAGGACGCGCTCGCGCGTTTCCTTCTGGTGCTTCGTCTTGACCTTGCCGTATTCGATCGGCTTGGCCACGAGGACGTAGTCCATGTACTCCGCGTAGCGCTTGAACGCCGCCCAGACGCTCTTGTTCAGCGGTGCGCCGTATTGCGCGCCGGTGACGATGACGCCCTTGCAGTTCTTGAACAGCTTCTCGTCGATGCTGTATTCGGCGAGCTGCTTGCGCACGCCCTCCGGCATCTCGATGACCGTCCCGTTCTTGCCGCTGCGCTCGATGAGCGCTTCCAGATCGAATTCCGGATGCGCCTTGTCGAACGCGCGGTACGCTTCGATCTTGCGCTTGAGGACGCGCAGCTGCTTCTTGGCGTCCGTGACGCCGCTTTCCGGGTACAGGCCGCGGAAAAGATCGTGGAGGTGGTAGTAATCGGCGAAGTTGTTGTAGATCTTCGCGAACTTCCGCCAGGACTCCGCCTTCTTCTTCATGTCCGCCTTCTTGGCGGGGGTCTTGGTGACCATGACGAACTCCTAATGGTCATTGGAGGAAAGAACTTCCTCTCCGGTAGCGTCAGTACGCCTCCGAATTACCGTCATCGTAACAGGCAGCGGAGCGCGGTCAACGCGGTTTTTTCAAGTGTCAAGGCGATCCTGTGGGTAAGTCGGATGGCGTCTTGCGGGTACCTGGCAAAGGCGTTAAGGTTTGCGCATATTTTCGTCGCGCTGTCCGTCGTTTCTGACGGGAGCACCGCGTCATCGTATGAAAACCGTCGAATCCGTCACCGAAGGCCACCCCGACAAGGTCTGCGACCAGATCGCCGACGCCATCCTCGATGCCTACCTCGCCCGGGACCCCGGCGCGCGCGTGGCCGTGGAGGTCTTCGGGTCGCACGGAGTGCTCATGATCGGCGGGGAGGTGACGTCTGCGGCGGAAGTGGATTACGCCGCCATCGCCAGCAAGGTCTACCGCGACATCGGTTACGATGACGACCTGGAGATCTTCACCAACGTGGAAGAGCAGTCGCCGGACATCGCGCGTGGCGTGGATCCGGGCGGCGCGGGGGATCAGGGCATCATGTACGGCTACGCCACCATCGAGACGCCGGAGTTCCTGCCGCTTCCGGTGGTGCAGGCCCAGCGTCTGGCCCGCGGTCTCGCGGACCTCCGCCGTTCGCACCCGGAATTCTCCTGGCTCCTGCCGGACGGGAAGACGCAGATCACCATGGACAAGGGGCGCGTGAAGAACCTGCTCATCTCCTGCCAGCACAAGGAAGGCATGGAACGCATGGAGATGCGCAAGCTGCTGGTGAAGCACTTGGTGAGCGCGGTCGTTCCGGACATGGACGGCGCGGAACTGCTGGTGAATCCCACCGGCCTGTTCACGCGCGGCGGGTTCGCGGCGGACACCGGACTCACCGGCCGCAAGCTGATGGTGGACACCTACGGCGGCCTCATCCCGCACGGCGGGGGAGCGTTCTCCGGCAAGGATCCGTCCAAGGTGGACCGCAGCGCCGCGTACATGGCGCGCTTCGCCGCCAAGAACCTGGTGGCCAACGGGTATGCCAAGACCTGCCTCGTTTCCGTCGCGTATGCCATCGGCCGTGAGCAGCCTTTGATGCTGCGCGCCATGGGAGGCGCAGGCCAGGACCTCACCGGCGAACTCGTGAAGCGCTTCGATTTCCGTCCGCGCGCCATCATGGAGAAGCTTTCGTTGCGCCGGCCCATCTATAAGCCGACGGCGGCGTACGGGCATTTCGGGCGGGATGAGTTTCCGTGGGAGATGATCGAGATGCAGTGAACGCGCCCTGTGACGGGGCGCGTTTTGCATGCCGGCTCGCGTCCCGTCCGACTATCCGCACGGCCGTATTTTCATTATCATTCATGCATATGCAGTACTCCCGAATTTGGCGTATCGCGATCGCGATCCTCGCGATTTTCGCGCTCAGCACTCCGGCGCTGGCCGCCCAGGTGCAAACCGGATCCAAGGAACCGACCGCCGCCCAAGCCGCCATCATCCCCGACGAATACCACCGCGCCCTCGTCGTCTCCATGGACAAGCAGGAGACCGCGAGCACTGGCGGCGTGGACGTGACGACGCGCACCTACACCATCCGCGTGCTCGATGGCGCGGACAAGGACAAGAACGTGACCATGGAGGACAACGACCTGGACAGTCCGGTGAAAGACGCCGCGCTCAAACCCGGGGACGTGATCGCCGTCGTGAAGTCGTCGGCGGAAGGCGCGCCCGCGTACCATGTGGCCGATCGTTACCGCGTCCCGGCGCTCATCTGGTTCACGCTGCTCTTCTTCGCGGCTGCCGCAGTCTTCGGCGGCAAGCGCGGCATGACGGCGGTGCTCGGCCTGGCGTTCACCGTGGGAACCATCGTCTGGTGGGCGCTGCCGCGGATCGCGCATGGCGCGCCGGCGTTCCGGACCATGATCATCGCGTCAGTCGTCATCGCGGTCGTCTCCATCCTGCTCGCGCACGGCGCCAACGAACGCACGTACCTGGCGATCGGCGCGTCGCTGGGCGTGCTGGCGTTCACCATCGCCATGGAGACCTGGTTCGTGAACGCGTCGCACCTCATCGGCAACGGCACGGAAGAGGCGTTCTTCCTGTCGGGTGCGGGCATGGGGAACATCGATCTGCGCGGACTCTTGCTCGGCGGCATCCTCCTTGGCGCCATCGGCGTGCTTGATGACATCACCACGGCGCAGGTCGCGGTGGTGGCGCAACTCAAATCCGCTAACCCGCGGTTCGGGCTGAAGGATCTGTTCATGCGCGGATCCGCCGTGGGGCGGGAACACATCGCGTCGCTGGTGAATACGCTCTTCCTGGCGTACGCCGGCGCTTCGCTCGCGCTCTTCCTGCTGTTCTCGACCAATACGACCCAGCCGCTCTGGTTCATCCTCAACAGCGAGATGGTCTCCGAGGAGATCATCCGCGCGCTGGTGGGCAGCATCTGCCTGGTGCTGGCGGTGCCGGTGAGCACCTGGATCGCGGCGCAGTGGTACGCCACGCGCATGCCGTCAGGGGAACTAGGCGAGGGCGCGCACGGACATCAGCACTAGGGAGTCGGGGGAGCGGGGCGCGAGGGCGGACGGGTGCGCTAAGGCCACCTGCAGTGACGTGAACAGGTCGATAACCAGGTATTCACGACGTAACCGTGGCCTGGGTTGGCGTTTTTTGCGGTGGTCCTTGTGCTTGTCGTCGTCATTCGGGTCGTGGTGGTGCGGTTCTGCCTCGTGACGCGAGTCCTGCAATACGCCGGAGTGATCGGCTGCTCCAAGAGCGAACAGACGCTCCATGGGGCGTTCGCGGGGCTCAAATGAGGCGGAAAGCGACGGACCGAGCGGTGGTGCCTCCTCATGGCGAGGGGTGTGCCCCTCAAATAAGCGGACAACCGCTCCGTAGTGGAGCGCGTCCACGAGGTCATGGTAGACGTGCGTCAGCTGGTCGTGAAAAGCGACCGCCAGCTGCGCCACGTATAAGAATACGAGTGCTATTTTGGCATATTTTCCCATATGCGGGCCCTCCGCTTTCACCGTACCGCCGTCATGGAACCGTCGCAATGGGGTTGTCAAGTGATGTCGTTTTCCGGGTCCCGGGCGTGCGGACCTTGGCTGTGGTATACTGAAAAAATATGGTCTCCACAGGCAAAAAAGAGGCGGTCCTTGAATTCCGCGGCGTCACCAAGCGTTTCGGTGACACCGTGGCGGTGAACGCGTTGCGATTGTCCGTGCACGAAGGGGAAATCTACGGCCTCATCGGTCCGAACGGCGCGGGAAAGACGACCACGGTGAAAATGGCTGCCGGTTTGTATCGCCCCACGACCGGCACCGTGCGCGTCGCCGGTATCGACATGTCGGGTGAACCTACCAAGGCGAAGGCGCATCTCGGCTACGTCCCCGATGACCCGTCGGCATACGACCGCCTCTCCGGAAGGGAATTCCTGCAGTTCATCGGCGAGATCCGCGGCATGGATCGCGACGCCCGCGATGCGCGCATCGAGGCGCTGCTCGACGAATATCACATCCGCGGATTGGCCGACGGCGCGTTCGGCGCGTACTCGCGCGGCTCCAAGCAGAAGATATCGTTCATCGCGGCGCTGCTGCACCAGCCGGCGGTGCTGCTCGTGGACGAACCGATGGTCGGTCTCGATCCGGAATCGGCGCGCATCACCATGCGCCTGCTCACGGAGTATGCGCACGGCGGGGGAGCGGTGCTGCTCTCCACGCACTCGCTCGGCGTGGCGGAGGAAATCTGCCACCGCTTCGGGCTGCTCAAGGAAGGGAAGCTGATGATGGAAGGGACGGCGGCGGATCTGGCGGCGCGCGCGGGCACCGGCGGTTCGCTGGAAAAGAGCTATCTCACGTTGACTGGCGCCGCATCATAATCCGCATGTTCTTCACGCTCCTGCGCAATCGTTCCAATGACACGCTCGCCGCGCTGCGCGGCGCCGGTTGGGCGCAGGGTGCGGTCATCGGCGCGTTCGGCGTCATCGGCATCGGGACGTTCTGCGGGGCGTTCGTCTTCTTCCTGAACGCGTTCCACCGGCTGCTCGGACTGGAGTTCGCCGGTCTGGTGCTGACGCGCTACGTGCTCGAAGCGTCGTTCGCTTTCGTGTTCTTCCTGGGCGTGGCGTCGTTCCTGGCGTCGTCATCGTATTTTTTCTATCGCGACGAGGAACTCACTTTGCTGATGGCGCTCCCCATCCCGCCGGAGCGCATCTTCGGTTACCGGCTGTTCGCAGCCGCCGCCGCATCGTCGTGGCCGGTGGCGCTGCTTGCCGTGCCCGCGCTCGGCGCGTACTTCGCGGCACAGGGCGCGGTGACGCCGGAGCACTTCCTGTTCATCCTGGTGGTGGTGGCGCTGTTCACGCTTGCCATCGCGTTCTGCGGCGCGCTGCTGTCGTTCCTGTTCGCGCCCATCACGCGGCGGCTGCCGGCGTTCCTGCGCTGGGCCCTTGAGACCGCCACATTCCTCGGCGCGATGGTGCTGCTTGCGCGGATGGTGATTCCGCGGACCGTCTTCGCGTTGTTCGCCGTGTACGGTCCCGCCGAAGCCGCGGCGGCCGACGCGCGGCTGACCGCGATGTTCCGCTGGTTCCCGAGCTCGCCGTTCGTACGCGTCATCATGGATGCGGGGGCGGGGTCCGGTCCGATGGCCGCGTGGATGATCGCTGCCACGGCACTTGCGCTCGTGATGCTGGCAGCGGTGCTGGCGCTGCTCGCGCGCGCGTCGTACCTCCGGCTTTGGCAGTCGTACGGTGCCCGCGCGTTCATCGCGCGTGCGCATGATAAGGAAGGTTTTCCCGTCGCACGCCCGCGCTCATCGTTCCCGCGCTTCTTCCGACTCGGTCACGGCTTCCTCTTGGAGAAGGACCTGCTCATGCTCGTCCGCGACGGAGGAGAGATGGCGCGGGCGGCGTTCCTTGGCGGTCTGATGGCGCTCGGCGTCGTGGGGATGCGCGCCATCGCCGGGACGGAAGCGCTGTCGAGCCCCCAGCTGTTCGTGTCGGCCGTGACCTTTGCTTTCTCCGCCGTAACGTACCTGGCGCTCACGTTCTGCATGCGCTTCGCCTATCCGGCGTTTTCGCTGGAAGGCCGCGGCGCCTGGGCCGTCTTGAGCAGCCCGGTCCATCAACATGAGGTCTATTCCTGGAAGTTCTACTTCTGGGCGCTGGTCATGCTGGTCCTCACGCTCCCGGCCACCCTGCTGGTTTCCATGGCGTTCGGGCTTCCATATGCGCTGGCGTCGTTCCTGCTCTTCATCATGGCGTGCGTGGCGGTATCCATCGTGGCGGTGACGCTGGGACAGGGAGCGCTCTTCCCGCATCGGCGGCTGTCCAATCCCGACTTGATCGCAACCACGCCATCCGGTCTCGCGGCGACGGGAGTCTCGCTGGCGTACCTGTTCATCATCGCGCGCTACGTTTCTTCCGCGGTGGCCGGCTATCTGCGGGACGGGGGAGTGCCGGAGCGGGATATCTTCGGCGCGTTGGTCGTTTCGGTCGCGCTCACCGGGGGCTATTACTTCTTCGTGTCGCGCCGGATGGATGAAGGTGATCTGGCGGCATGACGGCGGCTGCCTTGACCGCACTTCCGCAGGTTAAGGCGCGAACGGTTGCGGAAAGGCCGGTTTTTTGCTATACTTAAGGACGATATGAGTTACCGGAAGTTTCAGACCTATTTCTTCATCACACTGCTTACGTGCAGCGGCATTTTGACGCTCCTGGTGTTCCAGCCGTACCTGACGCTCCTGGCGTTCGGCGGCGTACTCGCCATCGTGTCGCGGCCGGTGTATCGCGGCCTCTTGGGCTGGATCAGGTCGGAGACGGCGGCGGCGTTCCTGACCATCGTGGTCATCGCCACGGTCATCCTGGTGCCGACCATCCTGTTCTTCGCGCTCCTGGCCAACGAACTCGGGTCATCGCTCGCCAGCATCAAGCAGCTGCTGGACGTCAACGCGGTTTCCGCGGGCATCAAGCACCTCTTGCCGGTAAGCATGCAGTCGCAGGTGCCCGGCATGACGGCCGGCATCGCGGCGCTGTTCCGGCAGATCGCATCGGCTATCTCCGACAACCTGGTGGGCTTCTTCTCCAACGTCTTCGAGGTGTTCTTCGGTGCCGTCGTGACGCTCATCTCCGCGTATTACTTCATCAAGGACGGATCAAAGATCAAGCGGGAGCTCATGGCCATTTCGCCGCTCGCCGATGAGCATGACGAACTTGTGCTCGGCAAGGTCATCAACGCGGTGGGCGCGGTCATGAACGGCCTGCTCATCGTTGGCCTCATCAAGGGCATCACCTCGTCGCTGTTCTTCTGGGTGTTCGGCGTGCCGGCACCGCTGTTCTGGGGTGCCATGTGCGGGTTCGCATCGCTCGTCCCGGTGTTCGGATCGGGCATCATCACCATTCCCGCGGTGGCGTACCTCGCATTGAGCGGC
The DNA here is from genome assembly GCA_041169025.1 of Candidatus Parcubacteria bacterium. Classification (GTDB taxonomy): domain Bacteria; phylum Patescibacteriota; class Patescibacteriia; order SG8-24; family SG8-24; genus JBEEJS01. Next base: position 6,294 of record JBEEJS010000158.1, on the reverse strand, counting down.
CATCCGGTCGCGGCCATCGGGCTCGCCGTGGCGGCAATCGGCATCATCGGCACCATCGATAACCTGCTGCAGCCCAAGCTGGTGCAGAGCAAGACGCAGATCCATCCGCTGCTCATCCTGCTGTCCATCCTTGGCGGCCTGAAGTTCTTCGGCTTCTCCGGATTCGTGCTCGGCCCGCTTACCGTGGCGGTGCTCATGGCGCTCATCGACATCTACAAGAAGGAGTTCCGGTCGTACATGGAGCGGGTGGATGACGAAGAGGGTTCGTAAATCGGACATGAGAAAAGCGCCCTGCGTGATGCGGGGCGCTTTTGCGTCTTGCGTGGCGCGTTCGCGCGCGTGGGCCGAGGCCGGAATCAGTGCGCGGGAGGCTCTTCAAGGAAGCCCTTGATTTCTGCGAACGTCTTGCCGGCGAGCGCGGAGTTCTTGGCCCACGGTTCGCCTTTGAGGCAGCGGCCGAACCAGTCGGGCGGCGTGAAGGCGAGCTTTTCCGCGACGTTGCGGAATTCGACTTCCACGCGGATGAGGCCTTCGAGCGCGTCGCCGTACATGTCTATCTCCGACACATACCCGCCGGGAAGCGGGAGCTTGAACCGGTCCTTGGTCAGCTCGCGCGGGAAGAGCGGCTTGAGTCGCTCATATTCGCGTTCGGAGAGCGGGACGTTGTGTTCGTCGTCGACGCCCATCTCCTTGGCGTATCCTTCCGCCGGCGTCTTCTTGGTCAGCTCGCGGAGGACGACGATGCCGCCGCGCATGGAGACGCGTAGGCGCATGGAGCCATCGCCCAGCGGCGGGTATGACTGCACGATGTGCGTGCAGGCGATGCCGGAAAGGTCCGGCAGGCGCGTCACCAGAAAGGGTAGTTCGATTTCTTGGGCCATGGTTGTTCCTGAAAAGGTGCTGGCGTGAGGATGCCAGCGGTTTTCGCATCGGTCAACGGTGAGGCGCGTGCCGAGTCGTGGCGCACGCATTCCTATCGTGGCGGGTCACTTCACCGGCGGCAGCTTGCCTGGGCCGTTCGGGTCGTAGCCGTTCTTCACTTCCGCGCCGTCCGAAAAACCATCGCCATCGGTGTCCGCCTTGTGCGGGTCGGTGTGATAGATGGTGGTTTCCTGGTAGTCGGTGAGGCCGTCGCCGTCGGAGTCGGTCGTCATGTCGGGCGCAGTCTGCGGCGCCGGCGTTCCGGGCGCGGCGGGCACGCTCGTCACGGTGGTCTCGCCTTGCGGCTGCGGCGCGAACGTCGTGGGAGGTTTCACATCTATTCCGCGCGAGGTCATCTCATGATCGCCTGCGGCATACGAGAAGATGCCGGTTTCCAGCGTGAACTTCAGGGTGAAACCGGAATCGTCGCGCGCATACGCGTACGCGCGCTGGGCGCTCGGATCGAGCGGGACGCTTTTGAGGTACGTTGGCATCAGGTCGGTGAGCGCCGTCGGATATTGCTTATGGTCGTTCACGTAGTCGGTGAGTGCCAGGCGGATCTCGTTCACTTGGCGGTAGCGGGTGCGATCGCGTTCGGCCTGCAGGTCTTCCGACGTGGGCGTCTGTTGCTTCACCGCGTCAGCCACCTGTCCCGGCGTGGGCGCGCCCATTGCGCCTCGGAAGGCGGGCACCGCTTTCCAGACCGCCGCACCAATAAGCCCGATGCCGAGAAGCGCCATCGTCCAAATCAGCACGCGGCGCGAGACCGATGTCTTTTGCGGGTGCACGAAAGGCCGCGGCGGGGTGCCGGGCGGAGGGGGGACGGTGGGCGCTGCTTGGACCGATGCGCGCGGCGCGGGCGGCGCGATTGGCGGCGCGACCGGAGGTGCCGGAGGCAACGCCGGTGGCATCACCGGCACGGGCGGCTGTGGAAGGACGGAATCCATATGCGGACAGTATAGCACGGAACCGGTGGTTGACTTTTAAGGCGAAATGTGCTATACATAAGGCAGATTCAACCAAGGAGTTCGCCTTGTTTCACCGATTTGCACTCATTCTCGTGGTTGCATGTGCCGCTACTGGATGCTCTCCGCTTACCGCGCGCGGCAATTGGCAGTTCACTTCCCAGTACGCGCACCCACAGCCTGCACGCGAACGCGAGTGCAGGTACATCGCGGGATATCGGGCGTTTTGTCCGAAGCCCGAAGAAGCGAAAAAATAATCATGATCGATAAAACCTCCCTTCCGGGGAGGTTTTATTCATGCGCCGTATGCGGTTGGCATCGCTTCCGCACGTTCTTTCTCGTGCGCGGCGTCGAAGGTGGCGTTGTTGGACGCTCCTTCCGCCGCTTCTTTTTCGGCGAACGCCTGGTATTCGTCCAAGATGCCATCGAGCTCCTCAATGGACGCGATTTTCACCAGCCTATCTCGGAACGCCTTGGCACCGGGGATGCCTTTGAAGTACCACGTCACATGCTTGCGGAAGGTGGTGAGGTCGTGATGTTCCTCGTATTGCGTCACGTGCAGGCGTGCGTGCTCGCGAACGACGGCAATGCGTTCTGCCATGGTAGGCACGGCGTAGGCGCGGCCTTCGAGTGCCGCCCGCATCTGCGCGAAGATCCATGGATTGCCGAGCGCACCGCGCGCGATGAGGAGGCCGTCAGCGCGGCTCACGTCGAGCGCTTTCACCGCGGCTTCCGGAGAATGCACGTCGCCGTTGCAGAGCACGGGGATCTTTACCTCGCGCTTGGCGCGGCCGATCATCTCCCAGTCTGCCACGCCGGAATACCCCTGCTCCTTGGTGCGGCCGTGGATGGTGACAAGCGCGGCACCGGCGGCTTCCACCACCTTGATGAACTCGAGGACTTCATCCGGGCGCGACCAGCCCAGCCGCAGTTTCACGCTGACCGGTTTGGTCGTGACGGCGCGCATGGCGCGAATGATGGCGGTGGCGCGCTCCGCATCCTTCATCAGCGCCGCGCCATTAAAATTGGAAGTGATCTTATACACCGGGCAACCCATGTTGATGTCGAACCCATCTGGAGAATACGCTTCATCAATCATCTGCGTCGCCCGCGCCATCGCTTCGGGGTCGGAGCCAAAAAGCTGCTGCACGATGGGCCGCTCCTCGTCGTTGAACGCGCCCATGCGGAAGGATTTCTCGCTACCGTGGGTGAGCCCCTCCGCCGAGATCATCTCGCGGAACACCACCGGCGCGCCCAGCCGTTTGGCGACGCGGCAAAAAGCCGAGTCGGTCATGTCGGCCATGGGGGAGAGGGCGATGATGGGTTTTCCTTCCGCCTTGGCGGCTTCCCAGAGGTTCATAACTGGGGGAATATAGCGGAAAAAGGCGGGGAAGTCAACCTTCCCGCCTTTTATACCTTGTTCCACGCCCTTGTCCTATCCGTTCCAGCAGCAGTAATGCAACCAAACGCGCCAATACCTGTTTGACCGTTTCTCGTCCGATACGGCCATCCAGCGCCGCGCCGACATCAGCGACGCTCATGGCCTGGTCACCCTCGAACAGGCGATAGATCGCCGCCTGGTTTTCGGAAAACAGTTTTTCGGGTTGGTCTGACGCCATGATCTTTCGCGCGCGTTCGGTTTGCTGCACCAGCGCATCCAGGAAAAACGTGACCCACGGAGTAACGTCTTCGTCGTCCGTCTTATGGTGCTTTTGCGTCGCTCGGAGCGAGAGATAATATTCGGCCTTGGACTGCTCGATGATCTCGTCTAGGGACACGTACGGCACGTACCCGTATCCTGCACGCAAGAGGAGCAGGTTCGTGAGTGCGCGGCTGATGCGTCCATTGCCGTCCTTGAACGGATGGATGGCGAGGAACTCGAAGATGAAGTTCGCGATGACGAGGAGGGGATGGACGCTGCCGGTATCGAATTCCCCGTTGGCCCAGGCGATCGCATCCTGCATCTCCGGCTTCACCAGGTACGGCGGAGTGGGATCGAAGAGCACGACCTCTTCGCCATGCGCGTTTTTCATGACCACCGTATTGGGAGCGGACTTGTACTTGCCCTTGTGCGTGCGGTCCTTGTCCGAGAACTGCAGGAGGATGTCATGGAATTGCAGAATCCAGTTCTCGGAAAGCGGAATCGTCTTCCAATTGTCGAAAATCCGGCCGATAAGATCGGCATATCCGGCGACTTCCTGCTCGTCACGACTCGCGGGCTTCTTCGCCTTGAGGCCGCGCAAAAAACGGGCGATTTCCTCATCCGACATGGTGGCGCCTTCGATGCGAGTCGAAGCGCCTGTGGACGTGATGATAACCCAGGCTTTGAGTCGACCAAGGATTTGCGGGCTAAGGCGTGCACTGCCCTGCCAACTGCCCTTGAATTGCTCTATGCTGGCGATTTTTGCCAGCATGTCCTGATTCAATTTTATTCTTCGTTCAAATCGATTTTGACGCATACGTTATGGACATATTCTAACTATACACGATTATACACGAATATACCCAATAGCGCAAGTCCAGACCTGCAACAAGCTTAAATTAGGCTTATTGTAGTGCTAATTACTATTGACAAAATGCCCATTTTATGCTATAGTCAGGCAGTATTTAAGTGAAACGGGCAATTCCGTCACGCTTAAAAACACCGCATGCAGCGGCCACTGCATAAGTCTGTCCCCAGGGTTACCGAAACGGTGGTCATATGGCTGCCATGAGGATTCCCGAAGGATGGTGTGGAGATACGTCATGACACAATTTAGTCTCGACCTCGTTTCGCAGCTCACTGAAATCCACAATGCGGGCGTCCGCCGTGGCAAGCCAGATCTCGTTGGCGATGCTGTTGTGGAGCTCATCAGCCGCCTTACCTCCGGCGGCGTCGCCGGAAAGTTCGACGACATCCGCGAAGTGCAAGCCAAGCGGTACTGGGACCTCGGCGTCGGTCGCGAGCTCGGTTTCTCGAGCTTCGAAGCCTACCTCGCGAGCATCCCGCAACTTCCGACGGCTTTCAACGTCGACAATACGGAGTTCCCGATTCGCGTGCTCGTCGAAACCCGTATCGGCCTCAAGCGTCTGTGCGAGATTGGCAACATCGCGTTCGAAGGAAACGATGAGACGTTTATTGCGTACGACGAGCGTTACTCCGAGTTCAAGCAACCGACGTGGATTCGCATCCAGGATGGCCGTAAGAACCGGAACCGTTCGGTAAAAGATTGTCGGAAGAACTTTGCGAAATATGAGCGCGGCCTTACTGCGCTTCGCGGAGTCTGTGCATACTTGCAGCATGCTGAGGTCGTGAGTGAGTGGACCAAGGACGGTGCCCATGTGATGGACCTTTCCGGCTCCGTTCTCTCCGAGATCCGTGGCTTCGCGGCGTTTCTCGGCGTGGACGAGGGTCGGGCGAAGCTCTACTGGCACTGGCTCGACTTCGCGCGTTCCAAGTACGGTTCTGCGTCGTCCCGGGAGTGCTGAAACTCAATCCTCTGTCACTTGATCATTCTCGTCCGTCTTATCTCTCTGTCTCGACCGGCATTTTCCCTTTGGAAAATGCCGGTCGATTTGTTATCATACCGTTGAGAGTAGGGTCATGTATGTCGGATCAAGGTCCGTCGTCCCCGAAATCCTCATAGGGATATTTCGTCAGAGTCTTGCTTGAAAGTCATGCGAGAGCGCGCGAACCAAAGAGGCACTCCTTGCCTGCCTTTAGCGGGGACAGCCCCGGAATGAAATACAATCCTAACCGTGCGGCATGCGAATGGAAGGGGTGGTGCGTAAGGGTGAGGGCAGGCAATATCCGGCTCCGTTCACTCCGAGAACCGTGGCAACGCGGCGTATCTCAACGTGAACGAGGGTCGGGCGAAGCTCAACTGGAACTGGAACGACAACGCGAATTCCAAGTACGGTTCTGCGTCGTCCCGGGAACGCCTCCGAACGCCGTCCTTTTATCAGGGCGGCGTTCTCATGTCGCCTTGCGCCAGCCGCCGAGCATCCGTCCGATTTTTTGCGTTTGCTCGGCAAGGCCAAGGTACTGTTTTTCGCTGATCTGCTTCAGGTCATGGGCGAGCCGGACGAGGATCTTGGATTCCTCCAGTTTCCCCAGCGCGTCGTCTATCGCGGCGATCTTCCATTCCTGTTTGGCGCTTCCCGCGCGGATGATGTGCAGGAGTATGTCGAGCATGGCGCGTTCCAATGTCTCGCCCAGGGAATATTTCTCGCTTTTTTCGAATTTCTTTCGGAGCAGATGGACTTCTTTGAGAGCGTCGTAAGTCGATTTGAACACTGTCGATTCCTGTATGAGCATGTTTGAGAGGATAACGAGCGTGGAAAACCTTTTTGCCGCATGGCGTGAATTCCGCCGGGGCAAACGCGGGAAGCCGGACGTGCAGGAATTCGAGCGGCGGATTGAGGATAA
>JBEEJS010000157.1:0-6544 GCA_041169025.1 Candidatus Parcubacteria bacterium | reverse complement strand
TGTAATTTCGTCTTCAGGGCGAATGCTGCCGCGAAAAATTCCGTTGACATCTTTAGGATAAAGCATCAACAACACATCGGTGTCTTGACGAAGTTTCTCAAGTCCAAGCACTGGCGTGGTCGGTGCAACCTGTGCCGACACCGGCGCTACGGCTCTAGGAACAGCCATTGAAACGGGAGGGTTATTGGTTTCCACAAAAATGAATTTCTTACACCTGGTTCTTGAAACGCGAGAAACCCTGCCTGCGGGCAGGGTTTCTATTACTTAGCGCTTCGCCCACTGCGAAGCCTTGCGCGCACGCTTGAACCCGTAGTGCTTGCGCTCCTTCTCGCGCGGATCGCGCATGAGGTAGCTCAAAGCCTTGAGGGTCTTGCGGAAGTCGGGATTGACGAGGAGGAGGGCGCGGGAGATGCCGAGGCGGGCCGCTTCGGCCTGGCCGCGGAGACCGCCGCCAATGCACTCGATCACGACGGTCACGTTGTCACCGTGGCCGACCGCCTTGAGGGCGTCCTGCACGGTGGCGCGCGCTTCGTACGTGGGGAAGTATTCGGTGTACGGCTTGCCGTTCACGGTGATGCCACCGGTGCCGGTCATCCAGAGCTTGGTCTTGGCGGTGGCGCGCTTGCGGCGTCCGAGGGCGTAGAAGTAGGTGCCGGTCGGCGTTTCCACCTTGACCTTCAGCTTCTTTGCGGCCTTCTTCGGCGCGACTTTCTTGATGGTAGTAGCCATAGCGGATTAGTCGTTATGGACCTTCAAGCGGGCCATGCGGATCTTGCGGTGCTTGTTCTTCGGAAGCATGGAGGACACGGCGATCTCGATGGCCTCGGCCGGGTTCTTGGCCATGAGGCTCTTGAGCTGGCGCTTGCGCATGCCGCCCGGGTGGCCGGAGTAGTTGAAGTATTCCTTCTGCTCCATGCGCTTGCCGGCGATCTTCACCTTGGCGGCGTTGCGGATCTCAACGGAGTCTCCCCCGTCGATGTGGGCCTGCCAGGTGACCTTGTTCTTGCCCTGCAGATACGTGGCGACTTCCGTGGCGAGGCGACCGATGGCCTTGCCGGAAGCGTCGATGATGGTGTGATTTCGTTTCATGCTCATATGGGCAGGGCTAGACGAGTTCGATCTGCACCATTTCCGCGCCGTCGCCCATGCGCTGCATGAGCTTGGTGACGCGGACGTAGCCGCCGGCGCGCTCCTTGTAGCGCGGACCGATGACTTCCATCACCTTCTTGGCGGCGTTCTCGTTGCCGCGCAGGTAGGCGGACACCTTGCGGCGGCCGATGATGGAGCCGGTGCGGCCGGCCGTGATCACGCGCTCGACGAGCGGGCGGACGGCGGCAGCCTTGGCGCGGGTGGTCTTGATCTTCTCGTACAGGATGATGGAGGTGGCAAGTCCGGCCAACAGCGCTTCGCGCGGGCCCTTCTTACGGTCGAGGATGAATCCTTTATTTCGGTGGCGCATAATTCAGAATCAGAGTGGAACTCATTGCGGGGCCCTCGGCTTTCGGCCGGGTGGCCTGGGGCTTAAGGCCCCGGGATGAGTCCCGCTTGGACTATTTCTTTGCCTTCTTGGCTTTCTTCGCGGGCTTCTCTTCTGCGTCTTCCGCCTTCGGTTCCTCGGCTTCGGTTGCGGCCGGCGCTTCTTCAGCGGCCGCTTCCATGACCGGAGCCTCGGTGGCCTCGTCGTGACCCTCGTGCTTGGTGAAAAGGTTGAAGTGGTCGAGCAGGATCCGGACCGACTGGTCGACCGCGGCGTCCGGCGTGATGGTGCCGTCCGTCTCGATGGTCATGACCAGCTTGTCGAAGTTCGTGATCTGACCGACGCGCGTGTTCTCCACCTTGTAACCGACGTCCTTCACCGGGGAGAAGACCGAGTCGATGGCCATGACGCCAAGCTCCATCTTTTCCTTCGCGCGCTCTTCGACCGGCACGTAGCCGCGGCCGCGGGCGACGATGATCTCCATCTCGAGCTCGGCCTTCTTGTCGGTGAGCGTCGCGATGTGCAGTTCCGGGTTGACGATCTCGACATCGGAGTTCTTCTCGATGTCGGCGGCGGTGGCCGCGCGGTCGCCCTTGGCCTTCAGCGTGAGGCGCACGGGCTCTTCCGTGAACACCCGCATGCGCAGCGCCTTGAGGTTGAGGACCACTTCGAGCACGTCCTCCTTCACGCCCGGCATGCCGGAGAACTCATGCTGCACGCCCTTGATCTTGACCGCGATGACCGCGGCGCCAGGGAGCGAGGAGAGCATCACGCGGCGGAGCGCGTTGCCCAGCGTGGTGCCGTATCCGTGGAAGCAGGGTTCCACGGTCAGCGTCGCCTTGCGATCGTTCTCGCCGGGAGTAAGTTCGATTTTCGACGGAAGAAGGATGTCCTCCATAGACGTGGGGTTTGAGTGACCCTTTTTAGAAAGAATGAACGATACGTTTTTTGAAGCCGCTCTCAGCGGCGATGCGTCCATGGGACGTCGAGTGTCCGGGTGCTCTGTCGGGAAGCAAATCTGCAATAGCCTAGCTTCCCGCCTAGAGCACCCGGACCCTCGTCGTCCTTCGCGCGCGACTGACTAACGGCTGTAAAATTCGACGATGAGTTTCGGGTCGAAGTTCTGTTTCAGGTCGGCACCCTCCGGGCGGTTCAGCACCTTACCGGTCTTGGCCTTGGCTTCGAGGTGGAGCCAACCAGGAACCTGGTGCTTCTCGATGCGGGCGGTGTCGCCTTCGTTGTGGAGCTTGCCCTTCAGGACGTTGGCGGTCAGCGTGATGATGTCGCCGGCCTTGGTCTGGTAGGAAGGAATGGTGACCTTCTTGCCGTTCACGAGCACGTTGCCGTGGTTGACCATCTGGCGGGACATGGCGCGCGAGCGGCCGAGTCCGAGGCGGAAGACCAGGTTGTCGAGGCGCATTTCCAGGGCCTGGACGAGGAAGTCCCCCGTGTTACCCGTCTTGCGCTTCGCCTTGTCGTAGTAGCCGCGGAACTGGCGTTCCATCAGGCCGTAGGTGTTCTTGACCTTCTGCTTCTCGCGGAGCTGCACGCCGTACGGCGTGGGGCGGGTGCGCGAAGTCGGACCATGCTGGCCCGGTTTGAAGGGGCGCTTGTTCATGGCGCATTTGGCGGTGAAGCAGCGCTCTCCCTTGAGGTAGAGTTTCTCTCCCTCGCGGCGGCACTGTTTGCATTTTGCTTCAAGTCGGCGTCCCATAGTTTTTTGCGCTAGACGCGGCGCGGCTTAGGCGCGCGGCAACCGTTGTGCGGAATAGGGGTCATGTCCTTGATGGAGGTCACGTTGAGGCCGTTGGCGTGGAAGGCGCGCACCGCGGCTTCGCGGCCGGAGCCGACGCCCGTGACGAACGCGCTCACTTCGCGGAGACCGACGTCCTTCAGGCGGTCGCAGAGGTCCTTCACGATCATGGACGCGGCGTACGGGGTGGCCTTCTTCGGACCCTTGAACCCGACCTTGCCGGCGCTGGACCAGCCCAGCACGTTGCCGTTCATGTCGGTCAGCGTGACGATGGTGTTGTTGTAGGTGGCCTGCACGTACGCCTTACCGGTGGCGACCTGCTTCACGGCCTTCTTCTTTCCGCGTGCCTTGGCAGCGGCGGCGCCGGCGGCCTTGCCACCCTCACCTGCCTCTACCGGGACGGCGATGCCGTCCACCATTTTCATTTCATCAGCCATAGGCATGCGTTACTTCTTCTCAAGCTTGGTGCGACCGCTGCCCATCGTCTTGCGCACGTTGCCGCGGACGGTGCGGGAGTTGGTCTTGGTGCGCTGGCCGCGGGCCGGGAGGCCTTTGGCGTGGCGCGAACCGCGGTAGGAGCCGATGTCGCGGAGGCGCTTGATCATGGCCTGCTTCTCGCGGCGCAGTTCGCCTTCCACCTTGTAGTTCTTCTCGATCTCGTCGCGGAGGAGCTTTTCCTCGGCAGCCGTGAGATCGGCGGTGCGGGTGTCCTGCGAGATGCCCACCTTCTTGAGGATGTCGATGGCGCGGGGCTTCCCGATGCCATGGACGTAGGTAAGGGCGATCACGACGCGCTTGTTCGGGAGAGTGATACCTGCAATACGAGCCATATATGTTGAAACTAGCCCTGCCGCTGCTTATGCTTGGCAGTCTTGCAAATGACGTGAAGCCGGCCGTGCCGCCTAATGACCTTGCAGTTCCTGCAGATCGCTTTTACTGAAGCCCTGACTTTCATGTGTGCGTCATTTGCAGCGTCCGTCTGATGGCGGGCGCGTAGTTAATAAAAATTGATCCACTCTATAAGTGGAAGCGTGGAAACCGGCAGTGCCGGTCCAATCGCCTTCGGTGACTGCCCTTTCGGGCTAGTACCGGTACACGATCCGACCCTTGGTCAGATCGTAAGGAGTCATTTCGATTTTGACTTCGTCGCCGGGCAGGAGCCGGATGCGGTTCATCCGCATCTTTCCTGACAGGTGACCAAGAATGGTCTGGCCGTTCTCGAGCTTGATGCGGAAACTCGCCGCCGGAAGACATTCCTCCACGACGCCGTTCAGCTCGATGAACCCCTTCGATACTGCCTCCGCTTGCGCGCCTGCAGCCTCTACGTGGGTCGCCTTCTTTTTCTTGAGCCTCGTTCGGGGTTTGCGTGCCATAACTTGGGTCAGCGTACCCTAAAGCGAGTATATGCGCAAGATGCTGCGGGTATTCCTGGCTATTCCACCGGCGTTAAACGGCGTTTTTGCTGGGGATATCCACAAAGCGGGGTTAGTGTATTCGGTTAGGGGCGGGGTGTCAAGGGTTTCCGTCGTCTGCACGCTTTTATGGGTCATAGGCCGTCATTTAAGCCGTCATCCCCCATTGACAAAACCCCTCCCGCAGCGTACGGTCCGCCCGAGTCCTTTGACAGGAGCATACGGTGGAAAGACCATACGACACCGAGGCTGGCATCGCAGCGGCATGCAACGAAGGGTACGCCGCGTTTTACGCGCTCGTTCGCGAGCGCTTCTACGCCCGCATGCGCGGCGAGAAACTCATCGACTACGAGTTGCTGGAAGGCACGGTGGCACTCACGGCGCAGGGCGAGGTCCTGCTCTTGAACGGCGATGGTGCCATGAAACGGTTCATCCTCCCGCCGCCGAACGCGACAAGTCAGGGGTTCACCCCGGACTTCAGCAACTTTGCGTTCTGGAAGGAGTCATCCGTCACCGAGCTCGCCGCACTCATCGTGAGCCGGCATGCCGGGAAAACCATCGAGGACGTGCAACGCGCGCTCGATGGGAAGAACGACGGCCTGCTGCGCGAAATCAGCCAGCTCGACGCCGAGATGTGGAGCCATGTCATCACCGCGGATGACAAGGACGTCTGCGTCATGGTGAACGCGTTCGAGATCGACGCTCCGGCGCAGAGCGAGCCTGAAGCACAGGACGCGGAGCAGGACGGCGACGCCGGACTGGATGTCGACGACATGTCGGATGAAGAAATGTCCGCATTCGACGGTTCGTTTCCGATCGCTGATCATGACGAGAGCGACGGCGGCGAGCCGAACGTCGACATACGCATGACCGAGGAAGATGTCGCCGCATTGCTGTGGCGCGTCGGATTCGATGACGTGGTCGTCAAGAAGGAACCGCTCCCCGACGCATACGTCCCCATCTTCGCCGGTCCGGTGGACATGGAAGACAAGGAACTCCGGGCGGCCATCGAAGCGGATATCCTGTCGTTCTGGGTGACCAGCGCGGTCGGCGTATTCCGCATCGTGCAATCGCTCGACGATCTGCTCCTGGACGTCACCGACTCCGGCATCCCGCTCAGCGAACTGACGCAGGAGGCGCCGGAGACCAAGGAAGGCGAGAAACCGCTGCTGTTCATCCCCATCAGGGAGGATGTGGCGGCACTCACCACGTTCTGGATCATCTGCGCGAAACTGCGCTTCCCCGCGCTCGCGGGAAGCTCCGGCGCCAAGAAGAACGCACCCAAGGACGCCGACTGGCTGAAAGGCCTGCTGGCGACTGCGGGATTCGACGCGGCGGAGTGCACGCTCACCAAGGACGTGGCGCCAATCGAAGCGCTGCTCGAGGCGATGGACCTGGCGAAGTCGGCCACGGACGTGCTCGAGGCGACGGACATGTACGTCCTGGTGAAGACGGCGCTCGGCGAATTCGCCGCGTACCTCTCGCCACGGCAGACGTTCCTGGATCTCACGGGCACGGGCATCGTGGCGAGTTCGATCAGACAGACGGGCGATACGTCGTTCGGGCTGAATGACGAGTACTGTTCATTTACCGCAGCGGCGACGCTGAACGCGCTACGGGAGAAGCTGGAGGAACGCGCGTTCCGGCCCGGCGGCACGAACGGCGACGACTGATACGCAAGGCGCTCCCGGATCCGGGAGCGCCTTTTCAATTGCGTCATGGGGCGGTTTCGTGCACGCTCGCCGCGCCCATTTGTGGTGCGCCAATGTGCCGCGCCCATGTGTCATACGGAAGTTGTAATGTCCGCTTTGCCGGAAGTTAAAATGTCCTCCTCAGCTAGAATGCTGGGATATGCAGGACACTCTTCCGATGTCACTCAAACAACTCAGCAGGCTCGATATC
>JBEEJS010000156.1:0-5516 GCA_041169025.1 Candidatus Parcubacteria bacterium | reverse complement strand
CCGCCGCAGCGCTGCGCCTGGAAATCGACTCCGAGCCGGAGGAGCTGGACCGCATCAAGCGCGACCTGATGCGCATGGAGATCGAGAAGCGTGCGCTGGCCAAGGAGTCCGATCGCGAGTCGGTGGCGCGCCTGAAGGTGCTCGACAAGGAACTCGCCGAACTCAAGGAACGCTACGGCACCTTCGAGCTGTCCTGGAAGACGGAGAAGGATGCCATCGCGGAGATCCGTTCCAAGAAGAAGGCTATCGACAAGCTGAAGCAGGAGGCGGACATCGCCGAACGCGGCGCCGATCTCGACAAAGTGTCGGAAATCCGATACGGCCGCATCCCCGACGCACAGAAGGCGCTCGCAACAGCCGAGGAACGGCTGCGCGCGGTGCAGAAGGACCACCGCTACCTCAAGGAAGAGATCACCGAAGAGGACGTGGCCGGCGTGGTGTCGCGCTGGACGGGCATTCCGGTGAAGAAGATGCTCGAGGAGGAAGTTGCGAAGCTGAAGCGGATGGAGGAGGAGCTCGGGAAGCGTGTGGTGGGACAAGAGGAAGCCGTACGGGCGGTCTCGAACGCCGTGCGCCGCTCGCGCGCCGGCATCGCGGAGGAATCGCGCCCAATCGGGTCGTTCCTGTTCCTCGGTCCCACGGGCGTGGGCAAGACGGAACTGGCGCGCTCACTGGCCGCGTTCCTCTTCAACGACGAGACCGCCATGATCCGCCTGGACATGAGCGAGTACGGCGAAAAGCACACCGTGAGCCGCATGCTCGGCTCCCCTCCCGGATACGTGGGTTACGATGAAGGCGGACAGCTCACGGAGCTGGTGCGCCGCCGCCCGTACAGCGTGATTCTGTTCGACGAAATCGAAAAGGCGCATCCCGACGTCTGGAATACCTTCCTGCAGATCCTCGATGAAGGCCGCCTCACTGACGCCAAGGGGCGCAAGGTGAACTTCAAGAACACCGTCATCATCATGACGTCCAACATCGGCTCCGACGTCATCCTGGAATCCGGGAAGAGCAGCGGCGTGATGGGTTTCGCGGCCACGGACGACGGCGAACGCGAGAATCCGATGCGTGAGCGCGTCATGGCGCTCCTGCAGGAACGTTTCAAGCCGGAATTCCTCAACCGCCTGGACGAAGTCATCCTGTTCAAGGCGCTGTCCGAGGAGCAGATCACGCGCATCGTCGATCTGCAGCTCGCCATCATCGGCGAACGGCTGAAGGGCAAGCACATCACGCTCAAGGTGAGCGAGAAGGCCAAGAAGCTGCTGGCCAAGAAGGGCTACGACCCCGTCTTCGGCGCACGGCCGCTGAAGCGCACGCTGCAGCACGAGATCCTTGATCCGCTGGCGATGAAGATCATCGAGGGTGGGGTGAAGGACGAGCAGACGGTGGCAGTGGACGCGAACGGCGACGCGATCACGGTGAAGGCCACGAAGTGAGCCGGGCCGACGCGGGCGCGCGGCATCACAGGGAATGCACGCGAGCGGGCGCGAAAAAGACGGAGCCGAGGGGCTCCGTCTTTTCGTGCGCGACTCATTGCGCGATGTCCTTCTTCCGATACAACGCCGCCAGCAAGGCGAACGCGAGCAGGATGAGCCCGATGCCTCCCGCCACGAACACCGTGAGATCGTACTGTGGCACGGTCTGTGCCGCGAGGAGCGGAGACACCTTGGGTTCCGGCGTCTGCGCCTCCGCCGCGTCCGCCGCGGTGGCGGCCACCGCGCCGCTCACCACGAGCGCCAGCGGGTCGCTGCGGCGCGTCACCTGGCCTTGGTCGTCGTTCACGGCCACGTACACCTCGTGCGTGCCCTGTTTGAGGGAATCGTCGAGCGCGTAGTTCCACTGGCCGTTCGCATCCACCGTGGTGGTGACGACGATCGGGAGTTCGGAGTAGATGTACACGGTGACCACGTCACCGGGCTTGCCGGTGCCGGAGAGCTTCACGCCGGATGCGGCGCCGACGGCCTTCTGCGTCGCAGCGAGCTTGACCGTGAGTCCGGCATCGAACGTGCCCTGCGTCATCGGCTGCCCGAGCGTCTTGCCGTTCGCGAGCGCCTTGTCGAGCGGTGCCACGGCCACGCGCTTGAGCGCGGCGGCGTCGCCTTCGCCCTTGCCTAAGGAATCCTTGCGGAGCGGGTCGAGGCCGTTGCGGACCTCCACGTCATCCGGCACGCCGTCGCCGTCGGTGTCGTACGCCACGACCTTGTCGGCGGCGGCATACAGCGTGTCGCCCTGACTGATGGCGAGATGGGGCGTCGCGTCGATGGCACGCAGGCGCTTGTCGCCTTCCGGCGTGACCGGGAGGATGGCGATCATCTGATCATGCGCGGCGGCGTCCTTCTTCTGGATGTCCGCCAGGTCGATGCCGCCGTCCTTGGTGGACCAGGTCTGGATGACGTCCTGGATGTGATCGATCTTCTTCTGCGCATCCACCACTTCACCGAGATGCCGCTCCTTCACGCTGGTGGAGCAATCCGCGGCGCTCACGCCGCCCTGACAGGTGACCGTCTTGGCCGTGGAGTCGTACACGTACTGCTTGCACGCATCCGCGTCGGTGATGCCCTTGGCCTGACAGATGGGGTCGACGGCGGTCTTCTTGAGGAACGCCATGCAGTCGTCATTGGTGCGGATGCCGGCGTCGAGACAGGTCTTCGGCAGGTATGCGAGCGCGAGGAACGTGGCGCAAGTGTCTTGTGAGGTGATGCCGTTTTGCACGCACTTGGCAGGCAGGGTCACGTTTGCCGGCTGCGCTGCATTGTCCACCACTGCGCGGACCGTGGTGTCAGTCGCGGCAGGGACGTTCGAATCAGTCCCGCGCGTTCCCTCTTCTTTGGCATCAGGCTTGCCGTTCTCGTTCACGTTGGCCGCAGTTCCCCGTTCCGTGGTCGGGGCGGTGACGTTGGGTGCGGTGGCGCTTGCAGCGGCCGTCTTCGACGCATCCGCCCGTTTCATCTCAAACACGTATTTCTCGCAACCGGCCGCAGTGAAGACGCCTGCCGCGCGACAGAACTGGCTGTCCGTTTGCGGCTCCGCGGGCTGCGTTGCGGCCGCGTCCTTCACCTCCGTCGGCACGGTGGTCGTGACTGGCGTCCCACTCGTCTCCGGCTTCACCGTGGGCGCGTTCACCGCGATATCGGTCGCACGCTTGGTCGTATCGCCGGTGGTGGGTGCATTGACGACGGGCTCCGTCTTGATGATCGGCCTTGGGAGGAGGGGTACGAGGGTCTTGGTGGTGTCAGTTGCTGCCGGGGCCGTGGGTTGCGGGGCGGTAACGACAGGAGCCGTGGTCGCAGCGGTTGCCACCTTCACGCACGCGCCCTCTTTGCAGCCCATGCCATCGCCGCAGGAAACGATCGCGGATCCGCGCGACGTCCCATCGCAGAATTGTTCGGAGACGCTATGGTCATCCGCGCACACGTCCGGAAAACCGCCGCCGTCCACGTTGACGTAGCCGCGAAGAGCCAGGTTCTTGCCGCCATCGGAATCGATGCAGGATGCGGGCTTGGTCGTGGTGGCGGTGGTCGGCGGCACGACGGCGCCAGTGGCGGTGTTCGTGTTCGTGGAGGTGTTCACGTTGACCGCCGTGTTCGTATTCGTGGCGGTATTCGTCGCCGTGTTCGTGTTCGTCGTGGTAGCGGTCTTGCAGTCCGAGGAGCACGACGTGGACGACTCACCGAGCGCGGCCTCGCAGATGCCGTTGCCGCAGACCGCCGCGGCCGCCGTCGGGGCGATCACGCAGGAGCCGTTGCTGCAGACCATGCCGCTGCCGCAGGCCAAGCGGACGTCCGCATGGTTGGTGGAGGAAGGGCAATACTGCTCGATGACCGTCGATGCGTCGGCACAGGTGTCGTAGTACGGCTGATCGCCAAAAGTGACCTTGCCGACGACGCTGGTGAGTTGGCCGCCGTCGCTGTCGACGCAGGTCGGCGTCGTGGCGGACGTGCCGGAAACGTTCGTGTTCGTCGCAGTGTTCGTGGAGGTGTTCGTCGTGGTAGCGGTCTTGCAGTCCGAGGAGCACGACGTGGACGACTCGCCCAGCGCGGTTTCGCAAACGCCGTTGCCGCAGATGGCCGTCGTGGTCGCTGCCACGGTTGGCGCAGTGACGCATGCCCCGTTCGAGCACGTCATGCCGGTGTCGCAACGATGCTGCTCGGTAAGCGCGACGGATCCGTCGCAGAATTGTTCCTGCACGGTGGATGTGTCGATGCAGACGTCGATTCCTGCCACAGTCCCGCCAAGCATGACGTAGCCTTTGGTGAGGTAGTTGCGTCCACTGTCGCTGTCAACGCAAGTCGCGGGCGCGGTAAGGCCGGTGTTCAGGGTGGTGTTGGTGTTGGTCGACGTGGACGTATTCGTGTTCGTGGCCGTCGTCCCGGACGTCGAGCCCGTCGTCGTGTTCGTATTCAGCGTCGTAGTCGAGGTATTGGTATTCGTCGTCAGCGAGCTGATGTACTTCTCGCAGTCCGTCGCCACGGTGATGCCCACGGCAGTGCAGGCCGCAGGAAGCGTCACGATCTGCGCGAACACCAGGGTAAAGGCGCCGCAAGCAGCAAGAACGATGACTCCCATCAGGAAGCCATCAATGGCCGGATGCCTTTTAAATCCAAAGATATTCACAGGGCGTTTTCGATGGGCTTAGTATAGCAAAAACCACCCCAGGTTGTCCCGTGGGATGGCTTTCAGGTCTTACAAGTTGTCCTCGCGCGGCCGTTCATGACCTACGCGCCGACGAACACGTCGCCGATGATGCCGAAGAACTGGCGAAACAGGGCGCGGACTTTGCGGTTACGCATAGCAAGTAATTCCGCGACGTGGTAGAGTGCGTGCACTACTACCACGGCGCGTGGTAAGGGTTCCGCTTAATCGCGGATGTCTTGTCTAGAGAACACCGTTACACTCTCCCAAGGGAACGGTGTTTTCTTTTTGTTCGGGCCGCCCGGGTGAGGTACGGACCGAATCTGCAGGAATGACCACTCCAAGCGGCCGGCATGGCGAGTCACTCCCGAGGATCCGGTCCTTACCTGGACCTCCCGTCTACAGCCGTCTGTAGTCGCGGATGACGCCGCGGACGATGCCCTGCACGATGATGTCCTTCACGTACAGCGGCTGCATGGTGCGGTTGGCGGGCTGGAGGCGGACCTGGCCTTCTTCCTTATAGAACCGCTTGAGCGTGGCGTAGTTGTTGTCGAGAAGCGCGACCACCGTGTCACCATTCTTGGGCTGCGAGGAAGCGACCACGACCACGTAATCGCCGCTCAAGATGCCGTCTTCGATCATGGATTCGCCCTTCACCTTCAGGACGTACGCGTCCTCGTTATCGTTCACCATGTCCGCAGGCACGGCCATGCGTTCGTTGGTTTCCACCGCTTCAATGGGCTTTCCTGCGGTGATGAGGCCTTTGAGCGGAAGGAAGAGCGCGTTCGCCGTGGCCGCGATCTTACCGGCGATGTTCGAGACGACGTTTCCTACATCTATGGACCGTGCCGCGTCCGGGTCCGAGGTGAGCATCCCCTTCCGTT
>JBEEJS010000155.1:0-9857 GCA_041169025.1 Candidatus Parcubacteria bacterium | reverse complement strand
GCCGAGGGCATTGCCGTTTATGACACGCTCACAGGACAAGAGACGTTGGTCACGAATGGGGGTGGTGACGATTTCGCTCCTGTCGGGTTCTCTAAGGACATGAGTTTGTTATACT
The DNA here is from genome assembly GCA_041169025.1 of Candidatus Parcubacteria bacterium. GTDB lineage: Bacteria > Patescibacteriota > Patescibacteriia > SG8-24 > SG8-24 > JBEEJS01. The sequence continues at coordinate 9,742 of JBEEJS010000155.1, read as the reverse complement.
TCGACTCGACGAGGCCTTACGGAACTTCACCCGGCAATCGCGTGGCGTCATTGTGGGTCGTTGACCTCGCAACGGGCGACGTGACTCGCCTCACGAATACGGACGAAGAGTCCGTGCGTAAAGGCGTAATGGTGCCGACCATCAGTCCTGCGGCGATATGGACGTCAGATCGTGCGACGGCCGTTACTTCGTATGGAAGTGATATGGGCGTCTGGAGAATCGATCTGGTCGGACATCGCGTGGTCGCAAGGCGAATTTCCGACGGTGACTCGCCAACATGGCTGGTGCCCGACGAAACAATTGATGTGCGCCGCGTCGTCAATGGACGCGAAACGCATGTCCAAGAAACCGTTCGTTGATTGTGGCCAAGGAGAAATGACAATGAAGAACGCCATCAGTTACGTCGTAATCGCTTTGACGCTCATCGTGGCGACAACTGCGTACGCTGGAACGAAATTCCGGCTACCACTGAACAGCAATCCAGGCTATGCAGCCTGGTTCGACCATGGAAACGGGTCCGTCATGAAAAGATACGACTGTCAGACCGGCTTCAGTTACATCGGGCATCATGGAACCGATTTTAGCGTCGGAATCGGCACCTCGGTTCTGGCCGGTGCGTACGGCTCCCTGTATGCACGTACGGATGGTTGCTCCGACAGCGGTGCCGATCAAACGTGCGGCAACAGTTTCGGCAACAATGTTCGTATCCAGCATCCCGCTGACGGCATCGTAAGCATCTACGCTCACTTGAAGAACGGCTCTCCTGTGTTCCTCCAAAGCGTCACTTGCGGCGGATATGTCGGATTATCCGGTAATTCCGGTTTTTCCAGCGGTCCGCATTTGCACTTTGAGATATGGAGCAACAACACCAGTAATCCACCGGTACGGTGGGATGCATTCGGTGGTTCCTGCAGCGGACAGAGCTTCTGGGTTAATCAGAACAATGGTTTCCCAACGACGACCTGTCAATAAGTAGCATGTGTTCATGCGGCAGACTGGAACTCCAGTCTGCCGTTTTCTTTTAGGTAAAATAGTGATACGAATGGTGTACTCCTATTTATGTCCGCCCTCTCCCTGAACAAAAAAGCCACCTACGACTACCAGATCCTGGAGAAATTCGAGGCGGGGTTGGTGCTGGAGGGCCAGGAGGTGAAGTCCATTCGTGGCGGCCACATGCGACTCAATGGCGCGTACGTCACCATCGCGCATGGAGGAGTGTTCCTGATCGGCTCGCATGTGCCACGCTATCCCAACGCCGGTCCTCTGCCCGAGTACGATCCCGAGCGCGTCCGCAAGATCCTCCTTCATAAGCGCGAATACGAGAAGCTCGTCGGTAAACTGAAGACCAAAGGATTGACCCTGGTGCCACTTCAGGTGTACACTTCCGGGTCCCACATCAAACTCCAGTTCGGCCTCGCGAGGGGAAAGAAGGAGTTCCAAAAGAAGGAGACGATCAAGAAACGTGATCTCGATCGTGATGTCCGGAGGAGCGCGAAGATCGGCTAGGATGACGATGGAATGGAAAACGGCCACCGGATGGCGGCCGTTCGGGTTTCAGCGTCTGCTTCCGGTCACGGTCAACGAGGCGGTGACGACTCGGCGGTCTGCGGTGGCGTATGCCCGCAATGCAACGGAAATGCGGCGCAGGCATTCTTCGGATTCCGTGGGCAGGAATTCTTGGATGCACGTCGGGTACGTATCTTCGATGGCACGCTGCTCTAGATCCAGAATCGGGAGCATGACCGTAACGGGAATCATCGCCCCTTTTTTCGTCATTTCGGCGTGGGGCGAGAGCGCGCTGCGTAGCGCCTCCTTGTCATCGCAGGATACTTTCGCTTTGCCGGAGATGATGATGCGTGAGTGATCGCGGTGTCCTGGCGCATGATCGCGGACATCGGATGCATCTTCGGATGCGCGGACCGACGGGAGATCGTACTCATGCGTGAACGGCACCATGCCGCATAGGACGATGACGATTTCGCGGTAGTCACGGAGCTTGATCTCGTGCCGCCCCATTCGAAGCGGCTCACCGACGGTATGATACGAGGCGAATCCCTTCGGTAAATCGGTTTCACAGCTCCAATGATTGTCCACCTCCACGACGATTCCGACCTCGTCCTCCTTGATCTCGATGGTTCGCATGGACCCGCACGCGCTCATGGTGGCCATGCAGGTCATGGCGAGTAGCACGGTTCGTTCGCTTGTTCGCATCGTTTCCTCCTCAAGGGGCACGTCCAGGGTACGGTACCGTGGATTTCGAATCGTATCTTTGGAAACGGCGGGTGTCAATTGGATTTCGCAGGATTGACTTTTCGCCGAAAAACGGCCTATACTGAATGGTCCAAGGACGACTTGGACGGGTTCCCGGGGATGACCGGCATCGATGGGAGAACAGTACATGGCATGCAGACCGAGCGCGCACGCCGCTCGTAAATCTCCGTGCAAAGAACAAGTGCAAACTTGCTCAGCCGTGCCAAGGCCGCGATCGCTTCGGCGTTCGCGCCCGTGCACGTTACGGCTTTCGCATAACGCCTAAGCCCATCCCTTTCTCCGACGCCAGATAGGAGAAGCCGGGGTGTCATATATCTGACGGAGTCCGCACGCTATCTCGGCGCGCGGGCCGACATTGCACCGGGAGTTTGCCTGGCGCGTTTCGCCCGTTTCATAACGCCAGGCGAGAAACAAACGGGCTAGGTCCGTAGAAATGCCATGGACCGCCTCACCAGACGCGGGTTCGATTCCCGCCATCTCCACCAAGAAAAGACGGCGACTCCGGTCGCCGTTTTTTCGTTGCCGACGCATCGCGCTGCCGCCCCGCACCACGTTGACATTCAGGCGATTTCGTGGTGTGCTGCGCCCAACGGAGGTTCATTTCATGAAGACCAAGAATTTTGATGCGTGGGTGCAGGCCAATCCGGGCACGTTCGCGCTCGCCGCATTGGCGTTCTGCGCCGCGTTGCTCGTCTCGCTGACGTGGGCGAAGAATACGATCGATGAGCATGAGCTTGACATGCAGAAGACTTTCTGGATTTCAACCCATACGATCGAGTCGGATCAAATGGCCCGTTCCAGCCTGGCGCTTCTCGCGGCAACGCCGCATTTCAGCTCTGGCGGGTGTTCGGCGGAGGGGACCGGATACGTCACGCGCGTCAGCAAGACCGTGAACGGTCTCGCCCGCCTGAAATACCACCGCGCGAAAGGCGTCGCGCCGCAAGACTACGAATGCCCGAGCGGACTCGAATTCATCGACGACATCCATCAGGTGTCACGATCGGATCGGTACGAGCGCAAGACGCGCGGCATCGAAGCGGCCAAAGCGGCCGCCATGGCCCGGCTCAAGGAGTGACCATGGAAGGTCCCAAACCGCTCAGCACGACGTACTTCATTATCCTGTTGCTCATCGCCGCGTCGCTCTTCGTGACGGTCCTGCTCGTGACGTTTTCCTACGTGGAGGACAAGGATGCGCGGGAGAAAGCGGCGGCTATGAAGATTGTCACGCATGCCGCCCAGGTCCAGCAACCCGTCACGCGCGCACGCCCACCGGTGCAGGAAGTCCGCGTTCACTACGACTCCGGCGAATTCGACAGCACGTGGATCGGACCGACGTATCTGGTGCTGCCGGTCCCGGAAACGGACGAAGCGCCACCGACTGCGGTGTCGCCCGGTCCCGAAGCCACGCAACCCGCGCCCGACGTCACGCTCCCCGAAGGCTGCCGCATCTATCGCGGCAACTGGGTGCGTGGCGGAGAAACGCGCGGGAAGTACATCGAAGTGACGTATGAGGCGCGCGGCACGCTCCGCAAGGACGAGTGCGCCGACGGCACGCGGTTCGTGCGTCTCCGGCGCGAGTTCGATACCTACGAGGACGGCTACCAGTATTGGAAGGCCATCCAGGCGGACCCCGAGAACGAAATCGACACGTTCAAGAAGAGCCTCAAGAAATGATCGCGCCCCGGACGGGTTTCCGTCCGGGGCTTCGCTTTGCGTGCGCGGCGCATTCGCGGCGTACGTGCGGTATGTGGCGTATTCCAAGTACCGTCAGCGCCTTGCCAATCCGCCTTAAAACCGCCATACTGCCTTGTTCCCACCGCCCGCGCGCGGGAGGGCCATAGGATAAGGGTAAGATTTCACCTGCCGACCCGTCAGGTATCACATACGCATGGTGCAGCCAAAAAACCAGGCAATCCATGACGAGTTCCTCAAAGCGTATGACGCCTTGTCTGACGCGATTTTTCGCCATTGCTACTACCGTTGCTTCGACCGTGAGCACGCCAAGGAGCTGATGCAAGAGACGTTCATGAAGACCTGGGAGAAGCTGGCGGCGGGGGATGAGATCCTCAACCTGAAGGCGTTCCTGTATCGCGTGGCCGGTAACCTCGTCATCGACGCCTCGCGTAAGAAGAAAGCCGCGTCGCTGGAGGCCATGGCGGAGGTCGGCTTCGATCCCACGGGGAGCGGCGCCACGGAGATCGAACACGCGGCGGAAGCGGCGGCCGCGGTACGGCACCTGCAGCGCGTGGACGAGAAGTACCGGCAGGCGGTGTCGCTTCGGTACATCGAAGGCATGACGCCGGGAGAAATCGCCTCCATCACCGGAGAGACGGAGAACGCGGTGTCGGTACGGATCCATCGCGGACTGGCCATGCTCAAGGAATACGTCGTCTAGCGCGGTGCGCTGGACGCTCAACGCATCATATGGAACACGGGAACGCGGACAACCTGTTCGCCGGCGCGCGCCGGATGACGCTCACGGCCGAGGAGAAATCCTCGTCGCGGGAGGTTTTGCGTTCGTACATGGCGCTGACGCCTGCGCGTCATGCCGCCGCTCCCGCCGCGCGGCGCCGCGCGAGCTTCTCTTTGCGCGCGCTCACCGTACGCGCACGCACGTCCGTGGCAGCGGCGCTCGCCATCGGCCTGACGCTCTCTGCCGCCGGCGTCTCGTACGCCGCGGAAGACGCGCTGCCCGGCGACGCGCTGTATCCGGTGAAGACGCAGGTGAACGAGCGCGTGCAAGCAACGCTCACGCTTTCCGGTCCGAGCAAGGCCGCGCTGGAGACCAAGCTCGCCGAGCGCCGCTTGGGCGAGGCGGAGACGCTCGCTGCGCGGGGAACGCTCACCGCTTCCGTGCGCACCGAGCTCGAGGCCGGTTTCAAGAAGCACGCCGACGATGCCGGTGCGCGCATCGCGCAGCTGCACGCCGACGACGATGATGCGGAGGCCGCGGACATCACCGCCGCGCTCGACGGATCCCTGGATGCGCACGCGCGGGTCATGGCGGCCATCGCCGATGACCAAGGGAACGATGAGGCGCGGAAGATGGCGGACGCGGTGTCGCGCGCGGCGCAAGACGTTTCGCGCACGCTGCGGGTGGCGGAAGACCGCGCCATGAAGCGGAGGCATCGCGATGCGGAGCGGAACGGTGACGAGGCTGCCGCGCAGGCAGTGACAGCGGCTCCCGCGCCCGTCCATCAGGCTCAGAGCGACGCGCCAAAAGAAGATGCCGACGTGCGCAAGGAGGATGCGCCGGATTCCGTCGCGCCGACTGCCGCGCCTGTCGCACCTGGCCCGCGACCGGACGATTCTTTCAAGACTGCCGAGCCCGGCTCCGGACCGCGCGCAGACGTCGTGGTGCGCGTGCATGGACGCCGAGGCAAGAAGGCGCAGGGTGACGGTTCGGTGATCGCGCGTCCGCAGGAGACGCAGCCGGTGAACGCGCCGGTGGTCGCGCAGGATGTCGTCGCGCCGCCGGATGCCCAGCCTGCAGCGGAGACGCCGCCGTCGCACGCTCGAAAGAACGAGGCGGCGCAGTCCAGGAACGCGGCACGTCTCGATGCGCGCCGCAGGGACGCGCAGCGATCGGTGGACGAGGTCCGCGCATTGCTCGGCCGCATGCGGGACAAGATCGGCGCGGACGCGGCCAGCGATGCCGAACGACGCCTGTCGAAGGCGGATGAAGCCATTGGGCGCGGCGATGCCGTTCGCGGCACGGACGCGGATGCCGCGGCGGACGCGTATGCCGACGCACATAAGACCGCCGAGGAGACGCGCGTGTACATCCAGGCGAGTGGCGCGTTCAAGGTGCGCGTGCGCCTGCTGGACAGGGGCGACTCATCGGATGCACGTGGGGGTTCTCCTGACGACATCTCGGCGCCCAAGGACGCGATGTCCAAGGGCACGATAACCAAGGACGCGGTGACCAGGGCCCGCGAATGGTGGCGCAGGAAATCCGCCGACACGCAGCAGCCGGCCGATGAGACGAAATAGCTGCGCAAAAAAACGCCACCCCGCAACGGGTGGCGTTTCCTGTCGGTGCGTCATCCCTTCCTGCCGTTTCCGGGCACGACCACGAGCGCGGCGGCACGCGTCGCCGGTCCGCGCGTCAGCCACAGCTTCACCGTCTCCGTGGCGACGAAGTACCCGGCCACGAGCGCGGTGCCGATGAGCGCGTATCGCGGCAGCGGCCGCACGAAGTGGAACACCTGCTGGCCGAACGCGGTGAACGGCAGCGCGATGGAGGCGAACGCCGCCAGCCCCGTCAGCAGCATGATGGACCATGGGGGCCGCGTGGCGCGCCAGAACGGATGCACGGTCCGCAGCGAATAGAACAGCGCGATTTCCGTGAGCGCGCTCACCGTGAACCAGGTGGACTGCAATTCGCCGGCGCCGAACCGCACGAAGATGGCGAACGTGGCGAAATCGAACGCGCTGGAGACGATGCCGAGGATGGTCGCCATGAAGATGATCTGCCGCGCGTCGTACTTGCTGGGGCTTTGCAATTCGTCCGATCCCGCGGTGTCGGCGGCGATGGTGATCATCGGCAGGTCGGTGAGCAGGTTCAGCAGGAGGATCTGCAGCGGCAGCATCGGCAGGAACGGGATGAAGAAGCTGGCGATGGCGACGGAGTAGAAGTTGCCGAAGTTGGACGCCAGCGTGATGCGCAGGTACTTGATGGTGTTGGCGAAGGTGCGGCGGCCCTCCTCGATGCCGTCGAAGATGACGCCCAGGCCCTTGCCGAGCAGGATGACGTCCGCCGCCTCGCGCGAGATGTCGGACGCCGAATCGACCGCCAGTCCCACGTGGGCGATCTTCAGTCCGGGCGCGTCGTTGAATCCCTCGCCGAGGAATCCGACGACGTTCTTCTCCTTGAGGAGTTGCAACACGGTGAACTTCTGCACCGGATTCATGCGCGCGAACACGGCGTACTCGTCGAGCGCCGCGTGCTGGCCGAGCGCGTCCAGCGCGTCGAACTCGGCGCCGGTGATGGTCTTGGTGGGGTCGGCGATGAGATGGAGCTGCGCGGCCACGGCGCCCGCGGTCTCGCGCGAATCGCCGGTGAGGATCTTGATGCGCACGCCGAGCTCCCTGGCCTTCTTCACCGCGGCCATCGAATCGCGCTTGATGGGGTCGTGGAACGAGACGAGTCCCATGAAGCGGTATCCGTTCGCGTCATGCAGCGTCTTCTCTCCCTCCGACGCCTTGCAGGCGACGGCGATGACGCGGTTGCCGGTGAGTCCGCGTTCCGCCACCCAGCGGCCGATTGCCAGCTCGTCGTCGGGACGCGCGCAGCGCTTCAGCACCTCCTCCGTGGAGCCGCGCAGGATGGCGACGCGTTCACCGTCCTGCACCAGCACCGCGTTCACGCGATGCACCGGATCGAACGGGACCTCGGCGATCTTCTTCACCGCCTTCGCTTCGGCGCGCAGGGCGGGGGAGGCGTGCTGCCACAGCGCCAGGTCGAAGGCGTTGTTCTGCTGCTTGCCGGTCTCGCCGATGAACGACGACGCGAGCGTGGCGTACCGGAGGCAGGCATCCGCGTCCGTCGCGCGCACGTCGGCCACGTTCATGCGGTTCTCGGTGATGGTGCCCGTCTTGTCGGTGCAGAGGACGTCGATGGAGCCGAGGTCGTTGATGGCGGAGAGGCGCTTCACCACCACTTTGCGCGCGGCCATGCGTTGCGCGCCGCGGGAGAGCGCCATGGTGGCGACCACCGGCAGCGCTTCCGGGATGACGCCCACCGTGAGCGCGATGGAGAAGAGCAGCAGTTCCTGCACGCGGCCGAGCCCCTTGATGCCTACGTTGATGGCGAACATGAAGGCCAGCGTCACGATGACCGTCTTCAGGATGAAGCCGCTGAACGAGGCGATCTCCTTCTCGAAGGAACTCTCGGTCTTGGCGGATTGCGTCAGTGTGGCGATCTCGCCCAGTGATGCATGGACGCCGGTGGCGATGACCATGGCGTCGGCCTCGCCGGTGAGCACGGAAGTGCCGAAGAAACCCATGTTACCGGCGTCGGAATATTCCGCCGGTTCCTTCTGCTGCGGCTCCGCCACCTTGGTGACGTCCAATGATTCGCCGGTGAGCACCGATTCGTTCACGGTGAGGTCGCGCGCGGACAGGAAGCGCACGTCGGCCGGGATGCGGTCGCCGGCCTGCAGGCGTACGATGTCGCCGGGCACGATGTCCTTGGTGGGGATGCGCTGCACCGTGCCGCCGCGCCGGACGTGGCATTTGTCCTCCCACAGCGTGAGGAGCGATTGCACCGCGCGTTCGGCACGGTACTCCTGCGTGAAGCCGAGCGTGGTGTTAATGAGCGTGAAGAGCGCGATCATGCTCGCATCCACCGGTTCGCCGGTGGCGAAGGCGATGCCCGAAGCGGCGATGAGCAGCCAGATGAACGGCGACTCGAACTGCCGCCGCATGATGGCGCCGGCGGATCGGTGCGCCGTGGGGATGGCGTTCTGGCCATGACTCACCAGGCGCGCCGCCGCTACCGCCGGCGAGAGGCCTTGTTCCGGTTCGACGGCGAGCGCCTTGGACAGGGCGGGTACGCCGAGCGTGGCGGCTTTGCGCCAGGCGAGGGGGGAGAGGGACTCTTGCATATGCGAGAAGTGTAGCATTTTTCGCGGCGCGGACACGATGCGGGGCGGCGGCGAGAGCATGAGACGCGCTTTGACCGGAGCACCGCGATATTGATATAGTAAGCGGGATGAAAAACCGCTTCAAACATTTCCATTTCGACGAGCTCACCGTCCTGGAAGTCTTCCTGGTGGTGGCGCTCTTCGGGCTCGTGGCGGGTGCCACGTTCCTGGCGCTGTTCCCGCAGCTGGCCTCGCAGTCCGTGGTGAGTGCGGTGCAGGTTGCGCCGACTCCCGAGGAGTATCGCGCGGACGCTGCGGAGGCCATGAAGCAGTTCCTGTCCCAGGCAGGCAACATGACGGATGCGGATTTCGGCGGCACGGCCGCTCCGATCATGCTCGAACTTGCCGGCAAGACGCAGACCGCGCTTCTTGCGCTGCGCGTTCCCGGCGATCTCAAGGACGCGCACCTCGCGTTCGTGCTCCTGCTCGACCGGTGGAAGCGCGCGCTGTCCGGCGACGTCAACGCGCAGACCGGCCTTGCCGAAAAGACCAAGCAGCTCATGGCGACGTATCCGTGGGTCGCACCGGAAGGGAGCGGCATATGACGCGCATCGAGGCACCGGTCCCGCAGCAAAGCGTGGACGCCGGCAGCATCAGGAAGATCGTCCGGCATGAACTGTTCTTCGACGTGATGCGCCGCAAGGCCATCGGCTGCGGCGGCTGCCTCATCGCGTTCCTCATCGTGCTCGCGGTACCCACCACGTGGGCTGCGGTCACCGCGGCGAAATCCGGCTTCTTCTCCGTACCGCTGCTGACGCGCTGGCTGTATGAGCCGTCCGTGCCGACGCGCATCGTCACGCCGTACATCGGCACCACCGCGCAGG
>JBEEJS010000154.1:0-4042 GCA_041169025.1 Candidatus Parcubacteria bacterium | reverse complement strand
GCTGTTGAGCGCGAGCTCCATGGCTTCGAGCACCTTCTCTTCGCGACGGAGCCGGATGGGATCCATGTCCGTGGCGTGGTAGAGCCCGTGGATGGCCTGCTGATACACGGCATCGCCCTGGCTCTCCAGCGCGCGCACCTTGCGTGCCAACGCCGTGATGCCTGCGAAGTCGTGCACGCGAAGCATCGAGACCGCCTCATCGATGTTGACGGAGGCGGCGTGCAGCGTTGAGGACATCTCGAGCATGGCCGGCGTGAAGTCGTCCACGCCGCGCATCCAGCACGATCGCGCCGCCGCGTTGGCGTTGTCGAGCACGTCGTCGAGCAGCGATGCGATCTTCTGGATGTCTTCGCGGTCGAGCGGCGTGACGAACGTGGCCGCCAACGCCTCTTCGAGCTTGTGGAGGACCGCGTCGCCCTTATGCTCGAGTTCCTGCAGGCCGCTGGCGACCTTCGCCAACGCATCAGGACCCAAGCGCATGAGCAGCGCAGTCGCGTCGCAACCGATCGCCGCCTGCTCCTCCAGCATGTCGTAGAAGCGCACGTCCGTGGGGACGATGGCGCTGACGACGATCTGGAACAGCGAGCGGGAGTCTTTCTTCGTGAGCGGTACGGTCTTATCCATGTCGTGACCTTTCTGTGTGAAGGAACGCGTCCAACCATTGGACGCGTGAATATACCGGGAGCGCTTTCCACTGTCAATATCGAAATCCCTCCGAAATGGCCTCAAAAAGCATTGACAAAACCACATAACCCCGCTAAACAACAGCCGTGGCCATTCACAACCCACAGGAGACACGCACATGTACGAAGACGATTTCTCAACCCCTCGCGCCGCAAGCAAGAGCTTCCTGCGCTGGTTCATCCCCCTGGCACTGACCATGACCGTTGCCGGCCTGGTGCTCTGGGCGCTCGGCGTCTTCACCACCGTGGCGACCATGCCGGTGAACACCGCCGTGGGCGTCCTGAACCGCGTGGCGGACCCGGACCATGCCCTGGAGACCTATCGCTGGTTCCACGACACCTACCAGTCCATCAAGGCCAAGCAAGGGCAGATCCGTCTGGCCAAGCAGGCGCTTGCCGCATCGGCGGATGACCGCAAGGAAGCCCGCCGCGTGGAACTGCTCGGCCTGCAAGAAGGCTGTCAGTCCCTGGTCGGCGAGTACAACAGCAAGGCGACGCGTGCGGACACCGTCATCTTCCAACATCCCGAGCGTTTCCTGCCCGGCAACTGGCCAGGCGAACGGAACCCGCTCCCGTCGGAAATCGACCTGACTGCCTGCGATTGAGAAAGGACGGACAGATGCCCACACAGAACGCACGCATCCCCATCATGCTGGTCTTCGCCGCTTTGGGCCTCACTGCCTGCAACGAGGCGCCGGCCAAGGCCGCTCCCGAGGATCCGGTCGAGAAGCTCGAACGGAAAGCCCAGGAAGCCGGCGAACGCGCGGCCAGGGAAACGGTCGAACCGAACGAGATCGAGATGATCGCCTATCGGCGCAAGCTGATGGGCAAGTCCGGTCTCCAGATGTACGTCGTCCTCCTCTCGCGCAGCGGGCAACCGATCGACTACTTCGTGACGAAGGGCAAGTGCACCTCGTCCAAGAAGCGACTCACGCCCACGCACAAGCTGGTGGATTCGGGACCGAACTCCGTCGTCGTGAAAGCGGCGGCGGAAGACGGCACCCACGGCACGTCCGGCGAGTACATCTACTGCCGCACCGCCGATGGCAAGTACAAGCAGTGGAACGGCCGCTACTACGCGTCCGACTCCCCCATCGAACTCACCATCAAGCCGCTCGTGCTCGACATGAGCGGCAAGAACCAACACCAGCAGTAGGAGCGATCATGAACCGCAGAATCCTCATGACCGTCGCCGCACTGGCCGCGCTGCCCTGCATCCACGGATGCATGGACGGCAGGCCCGAACCCACCCCCGAAGTGGACAAGCTCGCCGCCAAGGCGCAGCAAGCCGCCGAGGAATCCGCCCGCGAGACCGTCACGCCGAACGAGATCGAGATGATCGAATTCCGCCGGAACGTGATGGGCCGCACCGGACTGCAGCTCTACGTGACGTTCATCAACGACATGGGGCAACCCGTGGACTACTTCGTCACCAAGGGCAAGTGCACCTCGTCCAACAAGCGCCTCACCGACGACACCAAGCTGGTGGAAGGCGACAAGGGCAGCTACTACGGCTACTTCGACGTCCCGGCCGCCTCTGAAGACGGCACGAACGGCGAATCGGACGAGTACATCTACTGCCGCACCGTGGACGGGAAGTACAAGCAATGGAACGGCGACTACTACGCGTCCGACGCGCCGATAGAGCTGACCATCAAGCCGCTGGTACTCGACCTGAGCGGCAAGAACCAGCAGCAGCAATAGGCGCCGCCATGAGACATCCCCCACGGATACTCCTGGCCATCGCCGCGCTCGCCGCCGTCATCCTGCCTGCGTTCCATGCGGGCGCGGATGATGACAGCGCACTCGCCAGACTGCAACGCCTGGCGCACGAAGCCGCGATCCGGACCGCCTCTGACGGCGAATCGGCCAACGAGATCGACATGATCTCCTACCGCCGCCACCTGATGAGCCAGCCCGGATTGCAGCTCTACGTCGTCTTCTTCAATGACAAGGGCCAGCCGGTGGACTACTTCGTCACCGTCGGCAAATGCACCTCGTCGACCAAACGGCTCACGCGTCCATGGAAGTTCGTCCAGGGACAGACCGGCGTCGACAAGGACAACAACGCGGTCTACGGGGACTTCGTGATGCCGACGGCGTCGGAAGACGGCACGTTCGGCGCCAGCGACCCCTATGTCTACTGCAAGACCGCCGAAGGCAAGTACAAGCAGTGGAACGGCAAGTACTACGCCTCGGATGCGCCAATAGAGCTGACCATCAAGCCGCTCGTCGTCGACTTCAGCGGCAAGAACCAGCAGCAGCAGTGAACGCGACGCTCCCCCGGGATCCCGGGGGAGCGTTTTTCATTGGAGACGATGTTTTTTGAGTGCGCACGCGTCATCCGATGTCATCCGCCGACGTTACCGCGAGATCGGCGCCCCGATGACGTATGACTGGAGCACGCTTGCCGCAACGTCATCCACCATCGTCCTCCAGTCCGCGCCGTACAACGCTTCGGCCGCGGCCTCGCTGGTGATCCAGCGCAGGATGCCGCCACGAGCCACCGCGTAGACCTTGGGGTCAGAGACCGTCTTGATCATGCGCGCGCCCGGACGGTACAGCACGGGCTGCCCGAGCGGGAGGCCTTGGAGCGTGGAGCGGTCCACGACCAGCACGTTGGTGAAATCCGGATACCAGCTGCGGAAGATCTTGTGGTTCGGGAAGACATGGCCCATGCCGTCGCGTCCGCAGTAGTAGACCGCGGTATCCGCCTGCGTCGCCGCATCGTGATCGTCCGCCAGCTTGTACGGGACGCCCGGCACGCAGCCATGCACGTCCGCTTCCGTGCGGTACGCGCCGTTAGTGTCGATGTCCGGAGTTCCTGCCGTCGCGACGGCCGCGACGTACGTGCCGTCAACGGTGGGATCGACGGGCGATGGCGCCTGCGTCGCCACAGGGATGATGAAGAGCGCGTCATCCGACACGGAATGATCATCATAAGTGCCGCGCACCTGCGGCGCGTCGGCCTCCGTCGCGGTGAGGCGCTCGATGCACGTGTACGTCCACGTCTCCGTGAGGTCGAGGATGCCGTCTTCGTTGTCGTCACCGCCCGTGAACCCCGGCGTGGAACAGGTGTCGGAGTTACTCGCCAGGCTGACGTGGGCAAGCGGAAGGCTGCCGTCGTTCGTGACGTGATACGTCAAGTACGCGGTGCCGCCGCCGTACGGCAGGCGCGCGGGGTTGGATTGCACGTGCAGGTGGATGTTCGGATGCGGCGTTGCCTTGCCGATGTCGATGCGAATCGTGGCCACGTCGGAAACCTCCGCGTCGCCGGCCTTGCCGGAGAAGACCACCGGGATGACGGCATCCGCGGTGAATGAGCCGCGGCAGTCCCATTCCCAATCCTCGCCAGGGTC
>JBEEJS010000153.1:0-4971 GCA_041169025.1 Candidatus Parcubacteria bacterium | reverse complement strand
CGCGCCAAGGGGCGCGCGAGGTGCAGGTGATCCTGGCGTACTACAAGTCCGGCACCATGGAACGCGCGGATCAGGAGAGCAAGATCGTCACCGCCAAGACGCTGGCGCGCCGCCTGTCGGCCACGCCGCCGTGCCGCAGCGGGCCGATCGAGCTCGTGATCTACGACGTCCACTCCCTGGTGCAGCGCCATTACTTCGGGGACAACATCGTCACGCGCTACAAGACGATGACCAAGTACCTGAAGAAGCGCCTCGAGAACGAGGACGTGACCATCGCGTTCCCGGACCTCGGCGCGTACAAGCGCTTCAAGCCGATGTTCGACGGGTCCATGAAGAAGGGCGACCGGAAGTTCCCGCTCGTCCTGTGCGACAAGATCCGCGGCAAGGGCGACGAGCGCATCGTCACCATCCGCGAAGGCGAGCCGCGCGGCAAGCACGTCATCATCGTGGATGACATCATCAAATCCGGAGGCACGACGCTGGAGTGCAAGAACGCGCTCCTGGCGGCGGGCGCGGCCAAGGTCAGCGCCTTCGCCACGCACGCGCCTTGCCCCAAGGATTCGTGGCAGAAGTTCGTGGGATCCGGTTTCGACACCGTGTGGATCTCCGATTCCTGCCCGTACACCGCCGACAAGGTGCGGCACACGTCGCCGTTCGAGGTGCTGTCGCTCGACCAGTCGCTCCTGCGCGTCATCCTCGATGACGACGACGAGGCGTACGAAGTCGACGAGTGATTTTTTCCCGCGGTCCCGCCCGTCACGTGACGGGACCGCCCTTTCCTCCAGCGCCCCTGCAAAACGCAGCGGCCCTGGAAGGAGGGTGTTCCTTTGGCAACTGAACAACGACACGACCAGCCGCGTGGCATGGCCGGTTTCAAGGACGTCCGCAACCACGGATTCGTTCGCGTGGCGGTGTCCGTCCCGCGCGTCGTGATCGGGGATCCCTTGGCGAACGCCGAGGAGTACCTGCGACTCATGGGCGAAGCCGCCGATGCCGGCGCGTACTACCTGCTCTTCACCGAGCTCGGCCTGACGGGATACACCTGCGGCGACCTCTTCAAATCGGAGACGTTGCAGCGGGAAGCCGTGGAAGCGCTCGGCCGGATCGTCGGCAGGTCCGCGTACGGCAAGTCGGCGCAGATCCTGACGACCGTGGGACTTCCGCTCGTGATCGATGACGCGCTGTACAATTGCGCGGTCACGTTCCAGAACGGCAAGCTCCTGTCCGTCATGCCCAAGAAGTACCCGCCGAACTACCGCGAGTTCTACGAAGGCCGGTATTTCGCGCGCTCGCCGGAACTGCGTCGTACGACCATGACATTGCTCGGCCAGGAAGTCCTGGTCGGCACCGACATCCTGATCGAGGGCGGGGGAGACTCCGGTTTCATCCTGGCCGTCGATAACTGCGAAGACATGTGGGTCCTCGCGTCGCCTGGCGACGCGCTGATGCTCATGGGCGGGACGGTGCGCGGCAACGTCTCGGCGTCGAACATCACCTTGCAGAAGGAGGAGTTCCGGGAAATGCTCGGCATCGTCGCCTCCGGCAAAGGGAACGGCATCTGCATGTACGCGGCGGCCGGCCCTGGCGAGTCCACCACGGACCACGCTTGGGACGGGCACGCGTTCATCGCGGAACGCGGCGCCATCCTCGGACGGACGGAACGCTTTCCCAGCGACAGCACGCTCCTCGTGTTGGACGCCGACATCCGCGCCTGCACGCAGGATCGGATCGCCCAGACGTCCTTCCACCAGAACGCGTCCGACGAGCGCATGACCGTCAGGCGCGTCGCGGCGCCGTTCTCCCCGCGCGACGACGTGCGGCGAGATGACGCCTTCGAGACGTTCAAGCGGACCCTCGACCCGCACCCGTTCGTTCCCGCCGATCCGGCGGAGCGCGCCAAGCGCTGTCATGACGTGTTCATGATCCAAGCGACGGCGCTCCAGCGGAGGCTCGAATGCTTCCGTCCGCAGGACCGCAAGATCGTCGTCGGCATCTCCGGCGGCCAGGATTCCACGCACGCGCTGCTCATCGCGGCGTTCGTGATGGATCGCATGGGCCTTCCGCGAACGAACATCACCGGGGTCACCAGCCCGGGATTCGGCACGTCGGGACGGACCTATAAGAACTCGATGCGCCTCATGAAGACGCTCGGCATCACCGTGAAGCGCATCCCCATCACGGGGCTCGCGACGCGGATGTACGCCGACATCGGCATGAAGGATCCGCGCAACCTCAAGGACGAGGTGGCGCGCATCGTGAGCGCCGGCCTCACGGACGAGGCCAGCGTGCGTCTCTGCACCACGTTCGAGAACGTCCAGGCCTGGTGCCGCATGCACGTGCTGCTCGCTACGGCGTCGCTTCACGGCGGCATCGTGCTCGGCACGGGCGACCTCTCGGAGCTGATGCTCGGGTGGTGCACCATGTTCGGCGACCACGCCAGCCACTACGGCGTGAACGCGGGCGTCCCCAAGACGCTCATCTCGTTCATGATCGCGCATTCGGCCGACGTCGTGTTCAAGAAGGACACCAAGCTCCGCAAGGTGCTGGCGAGCATCCTGGACACGCCCATCTCGCCGGAACTCCTCCCTCTCGACAAGCAGGGGAACATCGCCCAGAAGACGTCGGACAAGCTCGGACCGTACGAGCTGCACGATTACTTCGGACACGCGTTCATCCGCTTCGGCTTCGGGCCTCGGCGGATCGCGCGGACGGCGTTGGCGGCGTTCGACGGGCGGTACTCTCTCACCGAAATCAAGACGTGGTTGCAGGTCTTCCTGTGGAGGTTCTTCGCCAACCAGTACAAGCGTTCGTGCTTGCCGGACGGACCCAAGGTGGGCGTCGTCTCGGTCTCGCCGCGTGGCGATCTGCGCATGCCGTCGGATATGACGGTTGCGGCGTGGATGCGGGAAGCGGAGACGATTCCCGACGACGTGCAGCCGCTCGCGGCATGACCCCTCTGGGTGTGCGCGAGCAAAGTGAAAAGTCGATGCGTTCTCAAGCGGCCGGGGTTTCATGCCCCGGCCGCTTTTCTTTGCTTCGTGCGGCCATGCTACACTCCATGCATATGCTCATCCGCGCTTTCCTTGATGCCATCATCCCCGCTGCCGCCGCGCACGAGAAATGGTTCGTATCCGAAAACCCCGCGGCCATCCTTCCGCCGCAATTCGTTCCCGGCAGCCTGCCGTTCGATATCGCAAGCGGGGCCGTCATCGTCGTTTGTGTCGCAGGCTTCCTCTTCGACAAGGCATTCGAGCACTCCGCATTTTACGCACGAACCGAAAAGATCCTTCGACCGTGGCGCGACCTCGCGCCGGGCATCCTCGCCGTGAGCACGGCCGTGCTGCTGCTCTGGAGCGCCTGGAAGGGCGTGCTCCTGGCGGATAATTATCCGCTGCCCGCCGGCACCGCAGGCACGCTGCTGCGCATCGCCGAAACGGCGGTCGGCGGCATGTTCCTCGTCGGGTTCGGCACCGCGACGGCAGCGGTCGGGCTCGGACTGTTGTATGCGTCCGTCATCACGCTGTTCGGTCTGCCCGAGGCGACAGAGTACCTGTATCTGGCTGCCATCGCCGTCTTCCTGATGTTCTTCGCCCGCGGACGCTATTCGCTCGATTGGTTCTACGGCAAGCCGGTCATTTCAACGCCGGAAGGCAGGAAGAAGGCGTATCTCGTGATGCGCATCCTCACCGGATTCGGCTTCCTGGCGCTCGCGCTCCTGAAATGGCGGCAGCCCGGCATGCATCTGGCGCTCATGGACGAATATGACGAGTGGAACCCGTACGTCATCGCGCAGTGGTTCGGTGCCGCGTTCTCGCGCGAGACCTACGTGCTCATCCTTGCCGCGGTGGAGACCACCGTCGCCGTCTGGGTCATCGGCGGATTCCTCACGCGCGCCGCAGCGCTTTTCCTGATGCCGGTGTTCATCGGCAGCATCTTCTTCCTCGGGCCGATGGAGCTCGTGGGGCACCTGCCCATCCTGGGCATTCTCGTCGTGCTGTTCGTCTACGGGGACACGTACCACAAGCATGCGGTGGAAACGCCGCCGCCCCAACCGGGCGCGGCGCGAATATAGGAAAAAAGCCCCCAAGAAGGGGCTTTTTCCGACGCCTTAGAAATACGCCCGCTCGTCCGTCTTCTTCAGCAGCTCAAACGCCTCGTCCGCCGAATCCACGACCGTGAAAATCTCCAAATCGCGTTCGTCGATGTATTTCTCGGTGAGCATCGATTTCTTCACCCATTCCAGCCAGCCGCCCCAGTGGTCCTTGCCGACGAGGACGATCGGGATGGGGCACATCTTGCGCGTCTGGATGAGCGTGATCAGTTCCGCCGCTTCGTCCAGCGTGCCGAAACCGCCGGGGAAGAAGACGTACGCCTGCGCCGACGCGGAGAGCATCACTTTGCGCGTGAAGAAATAGTGGAAGCCGTGGCCTTTCTTGACGTAGCGGTTGGTGCGCTGCTCCATGGGGAGCTGGATGTTCAGTCCGACGGATTGCGCGCCCGCTTCGTATGCGCCGCGGTTGGCCGCCTCCATGATGCCGGGGCCGCCGCCGGTGATGATGGTGAAGCCGGAGCTGCCCAGCATGTGGCCGAGCTTCCGCGCTTCCTTGTACCAATGCTCCGTCGGCGCCGTGCGCGCGGAACCGAAGAACGAGACCTCCTTCTTGAGATCGGCCAGGAATTCGAAACCCTCGATGAATTCCGCCATGATTCGGAAGATGCGCCACGACGCGCCGGATCGGAAATCGGAATACGGCGACGGGCAGGCGTCGTTGGGCTGCTGGGTGTCTTCCACGGTGCGGCCGTGTTTCTCCTGCGGCGGGTCAGCGGGCTCACCGTGACCGCCCGGCGGTTCCTGCAGTACTTCCCAACCCGGCTTCGGTGCTTTCTTGATGATGCTCATATGTGGATGCTATGCGGTCGGCTGATACGCACGAAGTATAGCATAAACGGAAAACGGCGACCCCATGGGCC
>JBEEJS010000152.1:0-10820 GCA_041169025.1 Candidatus Parcubacteria bacterium | reverse complement strand
AGGACGAAGGGGCGGTGATTTCCTGTTTCGCCACCACCTGGCAGCTCCGCGCGCCGCTTGAAGACGGCATGCGCGTGCGCATCCATGGCGTGCCCAAGGTGTACGCCAAGAGTGGAAAACTTTCCGTGAACGTGGATCGGGCGGAACCGGTGGGGGAGGGCGCTTTGCGGCGCGCTTTCGAGCTGCTGCGAAAAAAACTGGATGGCGAAGGATTGTTCGCTCCGGAGCGCAAGCGCGCGGTGCCGCGGTTTCCGCGCCGCATCGGCTTGATCGCTTCGCGTGAGAGCGCGGCGTACACGGATTTCCTGC
Source organism: Candidatus Parcubacteria bacterium (assembly GCA_041169025.1). Lineage (GTDB taxonomy): Bacteria > Patescibacteriota > Patescibacteriia > SG8-24 > SG8-24 > JBEEJS01. The sequence continues at coordinate 10,511 of JBEEJS010000152.1, read as the reverse complement.
GCATCCTGGGTAACCGTTGGGGCGGCACGGAAGTGCTTTCCGCGGGTGTCGCGGTGCAGGGCAAGGACGCGGCCGCGCAGATCGTGAGCGCGTTCGAGTGGTTCAACGCGCATCCGGACGAAGAGGTGGACGTCATTGTTTTGACGCGCGGCGGCGGCGCCTTTGAGGACCTGCATGCGTTCAATGATGAGATGGTGGTGCGCGCGGTGTTCTCGTCGCGCATACCGGTGGTGGTGGGCGTGGGACACGAGCGGGATGAGACGCTGGCGGATTTCGCGGCGGACGTGCGCGCTTCCACGCCGTCGAACGCGGCGGAGATCGTGGTGCCGGACCGGCGGGAGATCTTGGCGGCGGTGGACGGGGGAGTGCGGCACATGGACTCGGTGCTCCGTGGCGCGATCGCAGGGCGGCTCCACGAGGTGAGCGCGCTTTCCTCGCGGATAGAGGAGCATGCGCGGCGAGCGGTGAGCGGGTTCAGCCGGTTGTATCAGCAAATGCGCACGCGGTTCGCGGTGTTCGAGGGGCGCGTGGGCGCGGAGTCGCAGCGCGTGGATGCGCAGACGCGGCTGCTGCGGTCGCTCGATCCGCGGCGGCCCCTGCAGCGCGGATACGCCATCGTGCGCGCCGGCGGGAAACTGTTGCGATCCTCCGGCGGCGTGGCCGTGGGTGCGGCGCTGGACATCCAGTTGGCCGAGGGCGGGCTGGGTGCTACGGTGACGGAGAAGCGGTGAGGGCGGCAGGGGGCCCGCGATGAGGCAAGCATGATTCTGAAACGCATTTCTGACGCAATATCATATGGCCAAGGCAGCAAAGCAATCCGGCACGTCCGATTTCGGCGCGGCATACAAGGAGCTCGAGGACATCGTGGCCTGGTTCGAGCGCGAGGACGTCGATCTTGAAGAAGGCCTCAAGCGTTTCGAGCGCGGCTTGGAGCTCGCCAAACTCTGCAAGGACCGCCTGAAGGAAGTGGAGAACAAGGTCACGGAGATCAAAGCGAAGTTCGGGGCGGCGGAGGAGGAGAAGGAGACGGGGGCGTTGTTTTAGCCCGCTGCGTCAGAAACGAAAGGCCGCGCTCTCGTCAGCGCGGCCTTTTGAATTGCAGGACGAGGACCATTCCCAGCGCGCGCGCGACTTTTTGCAGGTATTTGATGCTCGGATTATATCCGCCGCTCTCCAGTCGTGCGATGGCCGATTGGTCGGTTCCCATCTTCTTTGCGAGCTGCGCCTGCGTCATGCCCGTGCGGGCGCGGCTTTCGATGATCGCGCTGATGACGGCGAAAGCCGGCGCGAGGTCGTCGTAGTGGCGTTTGACTTCGGGGTCTTTCAGCCACTTCTTTTTGAGATCGGCGTACCGGTACACCTTCATGGGTTTCTTTTTCATATGATTGAACATATCCTATCGGTTATATGGCGTCAAATGCGCCAAGCCGCCGTTCCGCGTTCCTAAGGTGACGCTCCGGAAGCGTCTGGCTTTTCTTCCTGAATGCCACAAGGACGAGCGCATAGCCGCGCCTGTACGCGTACAATAATCGGATATCGGTATCCCCGTGCGCGCGGAGTTCGAAGATGGGTCCACGTATTCGCTTGCTATAGGGCGGTCGAATGGCGTGCCCGTATGACTCGAGCAGATCCAATAGATCCATGCTTGCACCACGGTCGCGCGTGTCCAGAGCGGCGATGAATGCCTCGACGTTTTCAAGGATGCGTACTTCCATATGCCTCGGTTACGGGTAAGGCCCCCGTCATACGCGCCATCCCAGGTATACGCAAGAGCGTGTCTGCGCCCCTCAAAATCGCCCTTTGTCCGCCCCGCCCCCGACCTGCTATACTCCCACCATATGCCCTCCATCACCGCCCCCACCCTCATCCGCCTCACCGTCCTCACCATGGCCGGCTTCGCGCTCGCCACGGTGTTCCCGGCGTATGACGACGCGTCAGCGGCCACCATCAACATCTCGGTGGCGGTGGTGTTCGCGGCCGTCATCGGCGTGATGCTGGCGCAGGTGCTGGCGCGACGCGCGCGGCTCTTGGACGCGGTGCGCGTGGAACTCAACAAGCTCCGCCGCCTGTACCACCTCTCCAAGAACCTGGCGGAAGGTTCGCAGGAGAAATTCCGCAGCTGGTTCACCGAACTCCACGGCGACCTGTACGCGTACCTGATGTTCTTCTCCGCCAAGGACTTCTCCGCGTACGACGATTCCAACCCTGCGTTCCGCAAGCTCAGCTACCACGTCTACACCCTCCCCGAACTCGACACCCGCAAGGAGCAGGCGCTCTTCGACGACATCCTGCGCACCACGGCGCAGATCGCGGAGGCGCGGCAGAAGATCAAGGAACTCTGGGACAACCGGCTGTCCGGGTATTCCTGGACCGCGCTGCTGCTCATGACCGCGGGCTTCATGGTCTCCACGCTCTTCGCCATGAACGGCTCCTCCCCGGCGCGCACCGTCGCCGGCGCGGCGTTGGTGGCGGCGCTCCTCGCCATCGATCTCATCTGGGAAGCGGACTCGCTGGCCGCGGAACGATCGGTGATGTCGCGGCGGTACGTGCTGAACCTTTCCAAATTGGAACTCCGCCGGGATCACGAATAACGTGGTCCCTTTTCACGTCCTCTCGCATGAAACGGCAGATGAAACCCGCGCACACCACGGTCATCTCCCTCGGCGGTTCGCTCATCGCGCCCAAGGAGGGGATCGACGTCGCGTTCCTGCAAGGCTTTTCCGCGCTCATCCATGCCGAAGTGAAGCGCGGTCGCCGCTTCGTCATCATCTGCGGCGGCGGTACCACGGCGCGGCAGTACCAGGCCGCGGCGGACAAGATCACCAAAATCACGCGCGACGATCTTGATTGGCTCGGCATCCACGCCACGCGGCTCAACGCGCACCTCCTGCGCACCGTGCTGCGCGACCTGGCCCACCCGCGCATCATCACCGATCCGCACGAGGACATGCCGTCGCGCCGGCCGGTCATCATCGGGGCGGGCTGGCGGCCGGGCTGCTCCACTGATTATGACGCGGTCCTGCTCGCACAGCGGTACGATGCGGACGAGCTCATCAACCTCTCCAACATCGCCTACGTCTACGACTCCGATCCGCGCATCAATAAGAACGCGGTGGCATTCGAAAAGCTTGATTGGAAACGCTTCCGCAAGATGTTCGGTTCCAAGTGGAGCCCGGGCCTGAATAGCCCGTTCGATCCGGTGGCATCCAAGGAAGCGGAAAAGATGAAACTGCGGGTAATCATCGCGGAGGGTCGGGACCTCAAGAACTTGGCGCGGATCATGGATGGGGAGAGCTTCAAGGGGACGGTGATTTCGTAATGGCGGTGGCCAAAGTGGTGGCGTAACGATGCGTTTGACGCATTCCGCCACCAAAGGCACCATACCAACCATATGCAGACACTCATCAAGCGCCTCCCCATCGCCCTGGCCATCGTCATCCTGGTCGTCATGACCGGCATCATCATCACGCGGGGGGCCGCATCCTTTTCGCGCTCCACCGACGCGCCTCCGACCATCGAATTCACCTGGTCTCCCGCTGGAACGGTCAGCCTGCAGGATCTCCGCGGCCACATCCATATCACCGACGATCACGCGCTCAATTTCAAGACCTACAAGATGACCCTGGTGGAAGCCAAGCGCACGCTGCCGTTCCCGCTGGCCGACCAGATCATCGGCAAGGAGTACGACGACGACAGGGTGTATTTCTCGCTCCTGGCGAACGACCCGCAGATGTCCGGAAAGGACAAGCTGACGGTGCAGATCGAAATCGCGGACGACGCGGGACAGAAGACGAGCATCGAACGGGTGATCAACATCAAGCCGCCGGCGTTCCGGATCGATCCGACCATGCAGATCAAATAAGCGAGGATACGCACGAAAACGGGGACTCCACCAGGGGGCCCCGTTTTGCCGACCCTTGCCCCGCCTCGCTTTTCCTGCTACGCTCCATCCCGACATATGGCCGAACAACGCTTCCATGAAAAGCATTTCCCAACCTTCCTGCGCATCCCGCAGGTATTTACGCGTCCCCTCCATTGGAGCGCGCATGTGGCGATGCTGACCACGGTCGCCTTCCTCGTGGTGTTCGGCACCTTGCAGACTCTCGCGCTGGTGAGCCTCCGCCACGCCGTGGCGCAGCGGGAAGCGGACGTGCTGGTCACCGTGCCGTTCAGTTCGGTCTCGCAGCCGTCGCTGCTGGGCGACACCATCATCTGCGAGCCGGCGCTCCTGCGCTGGTACTTCGGCACCGGGCCGCTGTGCGATGCCGGTTTCGGGCCGGATACCAAGGTGCCCACCCCAGACCCGTCCATCGTTGCACCGGGGCAGAAATAAGGCGGAAACGGGGGATAAGCGACCCTTGACGTCATTCGGAGACCGGTATATCATAGGCCCAACAACTCATGCCGCAGACAATGGGTCCGGAAGGCCGAAAGGCCGCCGGTTAAGCTCCCGCTCACGCCGCAAGGCGAGAATAAGGAGGCCTATCGAGGTACGTCAGACCAGCCCCACAGAGGGGTCGGGTCCCATTGTCTGCGGCACGTGTTCCGCGGATTTTTTTATACTCCGCACGTTAAACCAAAGGTCGAAGAAAGGATCCCCCAACATATGGCCAAGACCAGGCAACAGAAAACCTCCGAAATCCAGGATTTCGTGGACGGACTCAAGGGTGCCAAGACGACCGTATTCGCCGACATCTCCGCGCTCAAGGTCCAGAACGTTTCCGCGTTCCGCCGTGGCGCAAAGAAGGAGTCCGTCGCCGTGTCCGTCGCCAAGAAGACCCTTCTCCGCCGCGCGCTCCAGGAGGCCGGAGTGACGGCAGTGGACGTGGACGCCCTCAAGGGTTCCGTCGCCATGCTGTTCTCCACCGGTGAGGAAGTCGCCGGCGCCAAGCTCATCGAAGCCCTGCGCAAGGACTACGAGAACGTGCGCGTCCTCGGTGGCCTTCTCGAAGGCAAGTGGATGACGTCCAACGAGGTCGTCGCCCTCGCCAAGCTCCCGTCCAAGCAGCAGCTCCTCGGTCAGCTCGTCGGCACGCTCGCCGCGCCGATCTCGGGCTTCATGAACACGCTGTCGGGCAACACCCGCGGCCTCGTGAACGTCCTGAACGCGATCAAGGAAGCCAAAGCGTAATTAACATCGTAAACCTCATACTATGTCCGAGATGAAGAACGTTGAGGTCCCCGAGAAGTTCCAGGCGCTCGTCGCTTCCATCGAGAAGCTGACCGTCCTCGACCTCGCGGAGCTCGTGAAGATCCTCGAAGAGAAGTTCGGCGTTTCCGCTGCCGCTCCGATGGCCATGATGGCCGCCGCTCCGGCCGCCGCTGCCGCTCCGGCGGAGGAGAAGACCTCCTTCGACGTCGAGCTCACCGACTCCGGCTCCAACAAGATCGGCGTGATCAAGGTCATCCGCGAAATCACCCAGCTCGGTCTCAAGGAGGCCAAGGACATGGTTGATGGCGCTCCGAAGATGGTCAAGGAAGGCGTTTCCAAGGCCGACGCGGAGTCCTGGAAGAAGAAGATCGAAGAGGCTGGCGGCAAGGCTACCCTCAAGTAGTCACCACCCCTCAGAAGAGACCGCTCCCGAAAGGGGCGGTTTTTTCGTGTCTGTACCCGCGATATGTCCATATTTATTGACAAAATTGCGCATGTATGCTATGATTCCCACCGTAGTCGGCCCCGTGAATCATGCGGGCCGCACGCCTATACCTTTACCCTTTTCACCATGGGAATCGAAAACAGGCCGCTTCCGCCCGCGGAAGCCATGAAGGACGCGCCGGAAAAGCTCACTGACGCCGATCTCGAAGAGCAGACCGATTTCGACGAGCTCGGCGCCAAGGTGGACGGCCCGATCGGGGGAGACCTCGGCGAGCTGGATGCCATGATGGAGCAGCGGAAGGCGCTCCGTGAGGAGACCGCCAAGGCCGATGCCAGCCGGCAGGAGGAGGCAGTGGCCGACCTCAATAAGTTGTATGCCGAGACCAAGCCGGTCGGCGCGATCGGCGGCGATCTGGGCGAACTCGATGCCATGCTGGAAAGCAAGGATGCCGAGGAAGTCACTCCGGACATGATCGTGCCGGACGTGGACGATGCGGATCTGAAGAAGGCGGCGTAACCGCCAATGAAAAACCGCTCCCTGACGGGGGGCGGTTTTTTCGTGCGAGTCGTGAATGAGACACCGGGTCAAGACAGTGCATCGCCGCGCGTCCTCATGCGGCAATCGTCCCGCCATGCTATGCTTTCCCCAGCGCGACGCATGAGATCGCGAAATCGCACGCACATGGAATCGGAATCCATCACGCCGCATACCGAACGTCCGCCCATGCTCCCGCCAAGGAACGAAGGACCGGAAGACCTGTCTTCGGACGTGGTCGCCGATGCCGAGCCGGCGTATGATCGCGGCGGGGAAGAAGTGACCGATGATCAGATCATCGGCATCGTGGAGTTGGAGGAACTGGTCGCGACGGAGCTGCCCACCTTGCCGGACGCCGATACGGTCATCGCGCCGGCCGCGCCCATCGGCGGTCAGCTCGGCGGATTGGACCGCATGCTCAAGAACAAGGCGCATGATGAAGCGCAGGCCGTGGACCTGGATGCCGCGCCCGCGCCGCCGGGACCCATCGAGGACGCGGATCTGGCCGCGATGGACGAGGAGCTTCAAGCGAAGATCGCGGAAAAAGACGCGGACAAGAACGCCTAGCCTGCATCAGCATGTACGTTTCCTTCATCCTGCAAGCGCTCGCGCTGATCATCGCAGTTTGCGCGGCGGTCCTCATCGTCAAAGGCCTTTTGCATATCCGTGCGAGGTCGGACAAGCGGACGCGGCTCACCATCGACGTGGGCGTCGTCGCGCTTGTCCTTGCGGCGGTGACGTACGTGGCGGCCGACGTATCGTATCCGCTGGAGTTCGCCATGCCGCCCACCATGCACGCCATGACCGCGGACATGAAACCGGCATCGCTTCCGATACCGGCGGTGTTCGATTTCCTGGCGCATCGCGACCGCTTTGAGAAAGTGGCCGACATCGGGCGCGATCCCAGCGTCGTGCCGCCGGCCACGGGCCGTACCGCGCCGCAAGACGTGCGCATCGACGTACGTGCCAAGGAAGTCATCGCGGAAGTAGCGCCGAACATCTTCTTCAATTATTGGACGTACGACGGCCAGGTGCCCGGCCCCATGTGGCGCGTGCGCGTGGGCGACACCGTCACGCTGTCGCTCACCAACGATCCCACCAGCTTGCATTCGCACAACATCGACTTGCATGCGGTGACCGGTCCGGGCGGCGGCGCTGCGGTGACGAACGTGAAGCCGGGCGAGACCAAGTCGTTCCGCTGGCTGGCCAAGAATCCCGGCCTGTACGTGTACCACTGCGCCACGTCCAACGTGAGCACGCATAACTCGCACGGACAGTACGGGCTCATCTTGGTGGAACCGGAGGAAGGTCTTGCGCCCGTCGACAAGGAGTTCTACCTCATGCAAGGCGAGCTCTACACGCAGGGCGGCATCGGCAAGCAGGGCATGATGGCGTTCGATTCGCAGGGACTCATCGATGGCACGCCGACGTACGTCACGTTCAACGGCAAGGTGGAATCCGTGCCGCGCATGCATGCGCGCGTGGGCGACCGCATCCGCATGTACGTGGGGAACGGGGGAGTGAATCTCATCTCTTCCTTCCACGTGATCGGCGAAATTTTCGACACGGTGTATCCGGAAGCGGCGATGGGCGCGGGTTCCGCGGTGCTGCATAACGTGCAGACCACGGTGGTGCCGCCGGGCGGCGCGACGATCGTGGAATTCACTGTGGACGTGCCGGGGAAATACACAGTGGTGGACCACGCGCTGGCGCGCATGAACAAGGGCGCGTGGGCGATCTTGGAGGTGACGGGGGACGCGAATCCGGCGGTATTTTCGCCTTATTGATGACCAAGGCCATTGACTTTTGGCGGAATAGGCGTAGGGTCGAGGTGACCGGTTCCGACCCGGATGCGGGGCCGTCGGCGCGCGGCATGTAGCCATGCGTCCGCAAACACAAGCATCCATACGAAAAGAGGACACCATGGCACGTGCCACCAGCAGATGGTTCGCGCAGGCGCTGCGCGGACTGGGTTGGGCCGGCGGGCTGATGCTCGCCACGGCCTGTAACGCGGGTACGCCCGCTGCCACCCACGGCGCCCCGGCGCGGCCGGAAGCGGCTGCGCATGACGCGTACGACGCGGCCCGCATGGACCTCGCGCCCCGGCCTTCCAAGACCGGCACCGAGACCCCGGCGCTTCCCGCGGCCAACGCGGGCACGGCGCAACTCCCCAGCGTCCCCGCGCTCTCCACGTCACGGACGTTGGACCTGCGCCTGGACGTCACCAACGTCGTCGTCGAAGTCGCACCCGGTGTGAAGTACGCCGCGTGGACCTTCGGTGGCAGCGTGCCCGGCCCCGTTGCGCGCGTGCGCCGCGGCGACCTGGTGAAGTTCACCATGACCAACCGCAGCGCGGAGAAGACCGCGGGCGTGCAAGTGGGCGTTCCCATGCCGCACTCCATGGACTTCCACGCCGCGATGGTCAGCCCGCAGGACAAGTACCACAGCATCATGCCGGGTGAGACTATCACCTTCGAGTTCACCGCGAACTACCCCGGCATCTACATGTACCACTGCGGTACGCCGCTCATCCTGGAGCATCTGGTCTCCGGCATGTACGGTATGCTCATCGTGGAGCCCGACGCAGGCTATCCCACGAAGGTCGACCGCGAATACGCCATCGTGCAGTCCGAGTTCTATCTCAAGCCCAGCGGCAAGAACGACGGCCTGTCGGTGCTCGACATGGATCGCGCGCGCAGCAAGGATGCCACGCAAGTGGCGTTCAACGGCCGCGCGCTCGGCATGGTGGAGCATCCGCTGAAGGCCAAGCCCGGCGAGCGCGTGCGCCTGTTCGTCCTCAACGCGGGGCCGAGCGGGACATCCAGCTTCCACGTGGTGGGCACCATCTTCGATCGCGTCTGGTGGGAGGGCAATCCCGACAACCAGTTCCGCGGTTCGCAGACGGCGCTGCTCGGCGCATCGAACTCCGTCATCGTGGAGTTCCTGATTCCCGAGAAGGGAAAGTACATCATGGTGGATCATGAGTTCGCGGACGCCACGAAGGGCGCCATCGGACTCATCGATGCCACTGACGGCGCTTCCGGCGCACCCGCAGAGGGCGGCGCGTCGCTGACGCCGGTGGAGAAGGGCAAGGCCATCGTGGCAAGTGCGCGTTGCGCGCCATGCCACGTCCCGGCGCAAGGCACCGTCCGCATCGGGCCCGACCTGGGCCTGGTGTTCAACGGTCCGAAGCCCCGCACCGACGCGTGGGTGGACCGCTGGCTCACCGACACCGCCGCCATGCAAGCGACGGATGACGCGGCAAAGAGCCTCGTCGCCGAATGGAACAACGTCACCATGCCGCCTCCAGGGCTCACGCCGGACGAGGTGACGCAGGTGAAGGCGTTCCTGAAGACACTGCATCCGGGCGACGTGCTCGCGCCCGCTGCGCCTGCCGCACCACCAGCACCCGCGTCCGCTCCCGCGGAGCACGACCATGCGCACATGCACTGATGCGCGCGTGGCGAGCCCCATCCGGACGCGCGTCACCGTTCTCGTCATGGCGCTGCTCACCGCGGCGCTCGTGACGGGAGGGGCAGGACGCGCGTTCGCCTGCGGCTTCTGCCACAACGACAAGAAAGCGAGCGTCTACGACGCCGCCCTCCTGCAGCGCGCCAAGGCCAAGGGTCTCACCGTGGTCTACGCCGAGTTCGTGGACAAGGACGGAAAACTGGCCCCTGTGCCTGACGACATCATGGTACAGGATGAAATCCGTCGTGCGGTCATCGCGGCAAGCGGTGCGCGCGCCGCGGACATCCGCGTTGTCACGTTGCCCTCCGCCGCGCTCTGCTTCTCCTATGATCCCAAGAAGGGGAGCGTGGATGCGGTGCTGGCGCGGGTGACGGCGCGGCTAAGCGCGCATGGCTGGCGGGTGCTGGCCATTACGGATTGATGGCGACGCTCATCACCGCGACGCATGCGACAAACGTGTAATCAAAACGCCCCCGGTGCATCCGGGGGCGTTTTTCTGTGTGCTTTTTTGTTGGACCGAAATCCGCGTCGCTATTCCGGCAACCCGAACCGCACCACCTTGTTCCCCACGCTCACCAGCGCCGTCCGCGCGTCGGGCGACAGGACGAAATCCGTCGCGCCCTTCAGGTCATCGGAGGAATATTGCGCCACCAGTGCGCCCGTCTTGCGGTCGAAGCGCACGATGCGGCCGCTCTCGAGGACATGCACGTACTTGCCGCCGTCGATGCGGATGCGGCGCGCGTCGGTCATGGCCGGATCGACCGCGGCGACGGCGTATGAAACGCGCGTTCCCTTCAAGAGCCGCGACACAACGCCGTCTGATGACAGCACCCAGATTTCGCCGTCGATGGCGATGGAAACCGCGCGGGAAACGTCGGTGCCGTCCTTGAGATAGAACTTGGGAGCGGC
>JBEEJS010000151.1:0-2912 GCA_041169025.1 Candidatus Parcubacteria bacterium | reverse complement strand
GCCCGTAAGCGCGCATTGAAAAGGGCGAAGGTGGCGTTGGATCAACGACGCGCATATGCCGGCTGGATCGAGGCGCTTCGGAACGGCCAAACTCCGGGTGGTTTCTTCGGCGGATGCGTCTCGCAGTCCATGTTCGTCCGGTCGTATCGCGCTGACGTGCCGAAACGCGGCAGCGAAATCGGCGATCTCCAGAACGTCGACCTCGTCATCGTCCCGGAAATCATCGTGGGTCACGAACTCGGCATTACGGTCCCCAACCCGGACAAACCCGGCTCGGTCTCGTACACGCATGGGCATGTGGAGCCGGAAGAGATCGTGAAACGCATGATCGCGCACGGGAAAGGCGCCACGAACCTCGTCGTCGGTTCGTTCGCGGACGTGCTCAAGGAACCATGCGGACGCTGTGGCAAGGCGAGCCCCGTCGCCGCTGGCGATCTCTACATGGATGACGACAACGGCTACCGCTTCATCGTCGCGCGCCTCTGCGGAAACTGCCTGCTGGCAGCGGAAATCGCCTGGCACGCCGCATCCGATGCGAACAGCCGCAACTGGCAATATCAAGTCACCGACGCCATGTATCGCAAGTGACCTCTGCCCCGGGCTTCTGTCCGGGGTTTTCTTTTGCCTTCGCGCGGTGGACGAAAACGTAGAGCAGGGACCCAGGCCACGCGTACGAAAGATACGCCTGACTCGCCCGTCATAGAGATTGAACCGCCACCCTTTGCGTGGTAGCGTTTACGCATAAACTGCCCTGATATGTTCCCTGCCATGCCTACCCGACGCGCGCTTTCAATGACTTTCGGATTCATCGGATCACTGGCGGCGTTGGCCGCGTTTTCCGGCGCGGGTCCGGCCCAAAGCGCATCCTGCCCTCTGGCAGTGAACAGGCCCTACAAGATGGCGAAGAACCCCGCCGTCTAGGTGGTGACGGAGGACTGCAAGAAACGGCCGGTTTCCAATCCCGCGGTGTACTTCTCCCACTTTTCCAGTTGGGCCGACGTCAAAACGGTGACGCTGGCGCAACTGAACGCGGTACCGAACCATCCGCTGAATTTCCTCCCGTGGGGTCCGCTCAAGACCTTCGGCAACGGATCGCTCGTGAAGAACGTGGATGATCCCAAGGTGTACCTGGTGCAGAACGGCAAGGCGTATCCCGTCGCCGATGAAAACGCGTTCAAGGCGCTGGGCTATTCGTTCTCCATGGTGGAGGACGTGACGGCGGATGCGCTCGCGCGGTTCCAGAAGCAGACCGTCGCGGTGCATGGGCCGATCGATGCGCCGGCGACGCTCTTGTTCAAGTATCCGGGCGACCCGAGCATCTACGTGCTGAACAAGGACAAGGACGGCGATTCCAAGACGCACGTGGCGACGATGGAAGAGCTGAAAAAGTTAGGGCGTACCGATCGCATCGCCACGTTCCCGGAAACCTCTTACGTGCCGGACAAGAAATCGAACGGCAACGGCGGCGGGAATACCAATGCCGGTGGCAGCGGCAACAACGCGGGCGGGAATTCCGGAAGCACGGGCGGGTCTACGGGTGGATCCACCGGCGGGTCCACGGGCGGCACCTCTGGCGGATCTTCCGGCGGTTCTTCGGGCGGCACCACTGACACTGCTCCCACCGTTTCCTTCAGCGCCCCCTCTTCGGGCGCGACCGTTTCCGGTTCGAGCCTCACCGTATCCGCGTCCGCATCCGACGATCATGGCGTGGCATCCGTGCGCTTCTCCGCCGGTTCGACAGTACTAACGACGGACACCTCCGCGCCGTACTCCGTCACGCTCGATACCACGGCATACGCCAACGGTTCATTGACACTCACCGCCGTCGCCACCGATTCCATCGGGCAGACGGCTACGGCAACGCTGACAGTCACCGTATCCAACGTCGCCACGCCTCCGCCTCCTACCGACACCGCCCCCACCGTTTCCTTCAGCGCCCCCGCCTCGGGTGCGACGGTTTCCGGTTCCAGCGTGACCGTTTCCGCGAGCGCTTCCGACGATCATGGCGTGGCCTCGGTGCGCTTCTCCGCCGGTTCGACCGTCTTGAGTACGGACACCACCGCGCCATACTCCGTCACGCTTGATTCCACGGCATACGCCAACGGTACACTGACGCTTACCGCCGTCGCCACCGATTCCATCGGGCAGACGACCACCGTGACGCGCGCGGTGACGGTGTCCAATGTCACGACTCCCCCGCCTCCGGTCACGCCGCCGTCCGCATCCGCATCCAACGCGCCGCTCGGCACCAATCTCGCCGGCACCGCGGACTGGGAGTCCTCCACGCCCTTCGTGGACCTGTTCGCGCAGGGCCGCGACTGGATCACCACCAGCTATGGCGACGCGCAGAGCGCCGGCATCATCACCTCGCGCGACGCCAACGGATGGCCGACGGCCATCTCCGCGCCGATCATGAGCATCATGCTGACGTCGCTCCCTTATGACCACGCCGGCACCTACGTGCTGCACTGGCAGGGCGACGGCAGCGGCATCACGCTCGGCCTCGACGCGCGCAACGTCCGCTGCGACGACGGCACCACCGGCCTCGGCGCCTGCGCCAGCCACCGCGCGCTCTTCGACATGACCGCGTCCGGCATGCTCACACTGACCATCAACTCCATCAACGCATCGAATCCGGTGAAGAATATCCGCATCATCGTCCCAGGCGGCGTCTGCGGCACCGCGCCGACGGCGCTCTCGCAAGCCGAAAGCTGCTCCAACGCACGCGGCGGCTACGGCAGCTGTTCCACCGGCAAGACGTGCTACGACCTGGACACCGTCGCCTACGACCGCTTCAGCGACCCGGTGAGCGACATGGCGACCAAGGCGGTCTTCCATCCCAAGTTCCTGGAATCACTGCAGGGCTTCCGCACGCTGCGTTTCATGGACTGGATGCACACCAACGAAAGCAC
>JBEEJS010000150.1:0-2678 GCA_041169025.1 Candidatus Parcubacteria bacterium | reverse complement strand
ACCCGGGAACGCGGTGCACGCGGCGTAGTCGACCACGAAGAAAAACCCCAGGCCTGAGCCTGGGGTTTTTGCTTGAAAAGACGGGCGTTTCCCCAAAGCGATTTCGTGTCGGCCAACATTGACAAACCGCCTGAACAGGAGTATGCTCGCCCAGGCATACACGCCAAAGACCAGGAGGAATCAATGGGATTCTTGACGGAAATACGCGTTCGCATCGGTCCTTTCGAACAGAAACTGCTCGCCGCCATCGCCAAGCTCGGCGGCGGCCGAAATTTCCACGCCCACTTCGACCGCTCAGGAACGCTCGATCCGGAGTACCTCGAAGGTTTCGATACCCACCCACTGGAAGCGGCATCGGTGATGTCGCTCCGCCGCAAGCAAGTGCTCACCGGCGAACTGCACCGCAACTGCGGCTACCAGGATGAAGAGAACCTGGAAGCGCGCATCCGCGAATGCCTGGACGATGCCGATGCGCAGGGATTGATAGAAGCCATCTCCTGCATAGACGCCACCCCGGACATCGGCCTCACCGCCATCCGGGTTGCGGCACGGCTGCGCGAGGAATACCGCGGCAAGGTGGATTTCAAGATCGCCGCGCACCCCATCTTCGGCTTCAAGGACGACCCCGACCACGAGTCGACGCGGTGGGACGTGTTCCTGGAAGCCTGCCGAATCGCGGATATCGTCGGGTCGCTCCCAGAAAAGGACGACCGTTCCGACTCCATCGGCTACGACGAGCACCTGCGGCGCACGTTGAAGCTCGCCATCACCCTGCGAAAGCCGTTCCATGCGCACGTGGACCAGAGCAACCTGCCCACGGAACGCGGAACGCTCACGCTCATCCAGGCCGTCCGTTGGCTGGGTTCTCCCATCCTTCCTGACGTGAGCCGGGCGGATACGCACGTACCTTCGGTCTGGGCCATCCACGCCATCTCGCCATCGTCGTATCCCGAGGAACTGTTCCGCGAGGTCATCGAGGGGCTGGTGAAGCACCGCATTGGCGTCATCGTCTGCCCAAGCGCTGCGCTCTCCATGCGGCAGCGGCACGACGTGTTGGTGCCCATGCACAACAGCATCGCACGCGTCCTGGAAATGGCGCTGGCCGGCGTGGAAATCCGCATCGGCACGGACAACCTGGCCGACGTGTTCGTTCCCACGAACGTGACATTGCTCGGCGAGCTCATGACGCTTGCCAACGCGCTCCGTTTCTACGACATCCCGGTGCTGGCCAAGATGGCCACGGGCACAAAGCTGAACGCCACCAACAAGGATGCCATCCGAACGCACCTGGAGGCGGCACGAGGCTGAAGGACGCGCACGACAATACGCAAGCGCCCCGCATATCTGCGGGGCGCTTTTCAATTTACGGCAATTCGCTACTCTCCCAACCGCGCATGCCAATACATCGCCACTGGTTTCCGACTTCCGTCGTACGTCCAGTCATGTTCCGCGGGCATGCCTTGCGTTGTGGAATTGCTTATGACGCGATCAGCCCCCATGAAGAACCCGATATGCGGATGCGGCTCGCTCCCACCAAGGTCGGAGGGTGCCCAGACGAGCACGCATCCTTCTCGCGGTTCCGTGAGCGTGACCCAGCCGGAATCGAGCATGTCCTTCACCGTGGAATCCACGGTGGCGTGAGGCTCCTTAATGAGCCTGAACAGCATGAGTACGGACGACGCGAACATGGCACAAGAGAGTTCGCCGCCCATCATGATATCCGTCCTCACGCCATCAACGGATGCATAAAAATTGCGGAACATGCGGGTTCCGGGGGCGTTCCTGATGACGGCGAGGTAGGAGTCGAAGAGAAGAGGTTTCACATCCATATGGGAAAAGTATATTTGAACGCGCCAACGCAAGCAATAAAAAGGCCTCCGACACTTGTTCGGAGGCCAAAGCCTTGTCAGTCGCGCCGGAAACGTCCCGCGCCCGTCCACTCATCCCCTTCCGCCTTGGGATAGTCGTACCATCCGCGGGCAGACCAGACATCCACCTTATGACAGAAAGCGGCGAGCTCGTTCATGACGCGGTGCTTGCTGGAATAGTCGTTGTGTTCGCCTTCAACGTATGTGAGACCGTTGAGCTGCGCGGGCGTGAGTTGCAAGCCGTATTCCGCCAGCTTGTCTTCACGGAATTTCTTGTATTCCGCCTTGGTGGCGAGCCCGGGCCGATTGGACGCCTGCCCCTCCGCATCCACCAGGATGCGCCAGGGCTTCTCCAAATCGTGGAGGAAGAAGACAAGAAGCGCGTCTGCCAGGGTGAACGGCAGCGGCCTTCCGAACGCGGCATCGAGCGCATAGAGGTGCCGGGCGTAGTTCATGCCGTCCGTGACATGGTCGATGTACCCGCCGTCCCACGTGTGATGGTTGTGGGTGGAGCCGCGCGCTTTTTCGAACAGCGCGCGGTGGTCCGTCAGGATGCGCCAGCAGATGCCCGCAGCCGGCCAGTCCATCATGGTGATGAGCCGTTCGAGCGGGAGGTAGTCGAGGCGGATGGTGACGTCTTTCATTGTGTGCCGTCCTTTCAAAGGGCAGGACTGGAGGGTAGCAAGTCTTTGTTTCAAGCTCAAGCCCATTGTCTGCGACCCCCAGGAGCGGATGAGAAAAGCGGCCACCCAAGGATGGGGGCCGCTTTCAATGATTATGTCGTCGTTCTGGAGACGTCGATGTCATCCG
>JBEEJS010000149.1:0-5423 GCA_041169025.1 Candidatus Parcubacteria bacterium | reverse complement strand
CGGGTCTCCCCCGCCCATGCCGAGGCCATGACGCTGTCCGATGGTGAACGGGGCGATACCCTGGTGCTCGCCGACCTTCTCACCCGCGGGCGTCACGAACGCGCCCGGCCGCTGCGCGATCTTGGTCCGCAGGAATTCCGGCAGGTCCACTTGGCCGATGAAACAGATGCCCTGCGAGTCCTTCTTCGCCGCGGTCGGCAACGCGAACTCGCGCGCCAGGCGGCGCACCTCGGGCTTCTCCATGTCACCGATGGGGAACAACGTCTTGGCGAGTTGCTGCTGCGACAGACGGTGGAGGAAGTAGGACTGGTCCTTATTGGCGTCGCGGCCGGCGAGGAGCATCTGACGCGGGGACAAAGGTGTCCCCAAAGAGGCAGGTACTTTGGTGCCAGGCACCTGGGAGGCAGGCACCGCCTCCCCCGCATGCACGACGCGCGCGTAGTGCCCGGTGGCGATCATGTCGAATCCCCGCTCCTCGGCGGCGCGCAGGAAGAGATCGAACTTCACTTCCTTGTTGCAGAGCACGTCCGGGTTCGGCGTGCGGCCGGCGGCGTATTCGCGCACCATGTAGTCCATGACGCGGGCGCGGTATTCGGACTCGAAGTCGAAGGTATGGAGCGGGATGCCGAGTGTGGCGGCCACGCGGAGCGCGTCGGCGCGCTCGTCCTGCCAGCCGCAACCGCCAGTGCAGGCGTCGGCTTCGTCGGACCAGTTCTTCATGAACGCGCCTTCAACGTGATGGCCATCGCGCACGAGAAGCGCGGCGACGACGGAAGAATCCACGCCGCCGGACATGGCGACGAGGATCTTCTTGGGCTGCGTTGCGGCGCCGGCGGGCGCGGAGGCGGACTGCATATGACACCGCAGGATAACAAGAAAGACCCCTCTTTTCAAGAGGGGTCTGTCGGAAGACGCTGCGGTGATTCACGACATGAACGGCGTTTCGCTCTTCGCCTGCCGAAGATCGTCACGGGTGATTCGCCACCAATATCCGGCGGCGAGCGCGCAGAGCAGGCTCGCCGGAACCCCTTTTGCGCCGACCATCACGAAGATCACTGCGAGAGCGGCATGCGCGACGAATCCCAAGGAGGAAAAAGCCATGGGAAAGTACCAACCGGCGCGGACGAACTTGGCGAACGCCTTCGGCCCCGTGCGGACGCTTTCCGCATCACGCTGGAAATCGGAACGGATGCGACGAACGCTGATCCAGCGGCACAGCGCTTGGACGAGCGAAAACACAGCGATGTGCAGTAGAGCGAGATAAAGGACGGCGAGCATGGGAGACTCCGATTTTTGGCTGTTTTTTGGCCGACGTTGGGACAAAGGACGATGCAAGGATGCACGTATTCGGGCCGTCGGTCAAGATGGAACGCACGCCCCGCGGTTTGTCCGCACATATTGACAATCCAGCCATTTTCTGGTAAGGTCCGCCCTGACTCGCATCCCGCGAGCAACGTTCATTGGGAGGACAACATGACCGCTACTTCGGCTCGGAATAAGGCCGCCAAACGCAATCGCTCGGGTGACCGCCATGAGTCAGGCCGTCGCGTTTCCATCGTCAGCGGAGACTCCGCACCGGGCCGCATGTCCATCAAGGCAGCGCCCTTGCCAGGCGGCAGCGCCCGCAGCCGGCTCCCTTCCCCGCTTCCCGGGACGTCCGTCCCCGAACCGGGGCGCGAGCCGACGGTGCGCATCAAGGCCGGCAAAGCGCCGCAGCGCCGCTCGCGCGCGCGTGAAAACCTGTCCGGACGCTTCGCAACGCTCTTCGGTCCGCTCACCGCGGCCATCGGGCTGCAGACGCTGCTGGTCATCCACACCACGCTGGGCGCGAACCTCGTGCAAGTACTCGCCGCGCTGACCTTCGGGTTCGGCATGGCGGTGATGGCACGATACAAGTTGGACGCGGCGTTCGCGGCGTCGGCGCAAGACCGCGCGTTCCGGCACCTCGCCGTCACGGGCAGCCTGCTCGTCGTCGCGATGATCCTGCTCGCCTGCCACCTGGTCGGCACCGTGTGGCCGATCACTGCCATGGCGGTCCTCAGCGGACAGATCGGCACGCTTATCGGCACGACGCACTCGTCGCTCGGCTATTCGGCGGAAACGTTGGCTGTCCGTCCGGACGAAGCGCGTCTCATGGGCCGCGCCGCGCTTCTGCCTTCGCTCCTTGCCGCGCTGGCCATCATGTTCGCCACGTCCATGATGCCCGCCGCCGCGATCTTCGTCGCCTGTGCCGCCGCGCTCGTCGTGAGCGTGCGCTTCCCGGACGCGATCGCCGACCTGTTCGACTGACCTCCACGCATCGTCACCTCCACCCGCCCCGCTTGCTTACCGCCCCTTCCTTCGGGAAGGGGCGGCTTTTTTTGGTGCTTCATGACATGCGCGGGCGCAAAAGAAAAAGGCCCCCCGATGACGGGGAGCCTTATCGTCGAACGTTTCGCTTTTGCGAGAAGCGCGCTTCTCGGAAGGCGCGCTTCAGCGCACCAACTCCGGTTCCGGCACCGATTCGGATACGGGTTCCAGTACCGGCTGTGGCACCGCTTCGGTCATCACTTCCGACACGGCGTCCGCTGCCGCGACTGGAGCCGCGACCGGAATCGCGACAGGCGCGGCATCGGGAACAGCCAGCGGTTCCAGCCCGTGCACCTCCTCGAAGCGCGCGGTGAGATGCGCGATGTACGCCGCGGGATCCGTGCCCTTGCCGGTGGCAAGGACCATGATCTCCTCGGCGGTCATGGTGGCGCCATGCTTGAAGACGTTTTCGCGCAACCAATCGCGGAGCGGCAGGAATTCGCCTCGGGCGAACCCCTCTTCCAATCCGGGAATGGCGAGCTTGGCGGCTTCGTACAGTTGCACGCTGCGGATGTCGCCCAGGGTGTAGCACGGGAAGTAGCCGAACATGCCGGCTGACCAGTGCGAATCCTGCAGCACGCCATGCGCGTCGTCCGGCGGCGCGTACCCGAACATCTCAGTGAACAGCGCGTTCCACGCGGCGGGCAGATCTGCCGGCTCCAGCGTGCCCTCCATGAGCCGCTTCTCCAGGCGCGTGCGCAGGATGATGTGCAGCGGATAGTGGATCTGGTCGGCCTGGATGCGAATGAACGACGGGGTGGTGACGGCGTTGACGGCGAGGAAATGCCGTTTGGCCGTCTGCTCGTCTTGCGTATTGAAGAACGTGCGGAAGAACCAGGTCAGGAACGGCATGCCGCGCCCCACCATGTTCTCGTACGTCTTGGAGATGGCCTCGTGCTGCGCCCATGACGCCGCCTCGCCTTCGGAGACGAAGGCGAACTCCGGCGGCAGGCCCTGTTCGTACAAGCCGTGGCCGGTTTCGTGCGCCACGGTGAGCGCGGAATCCATGGCGTCTTCGGGCTTGTAGTTGGTGGTGATGCGGACATCGCCGCGATGCACCTGCGCCGTGAACGGGTGTTCGCTCACCGCGAGCACGCCGCCCTCGAAATCGAACCCGAAGGCTTCCGCGATGCCGCGGCCGATCTCGCGTTGCCGCTGCACGGTTGCGGCGAGCAGCACCTTGTCCACGGGCCGGACGCCTTCCAGCCGCGCCAGCAGTCCGCGCATGGCGGTCTCCACGGGACCGAGGACGCGCTCCACCATCTCCATGGTGAGCCCGTCCTCGTATTCGTTGAGGTAGCTGTCGTATGGCGGCATCTCCGGCTGTTGCAGCTTGGCCGCTTCGCGCGCGTACCGCACGACTTCGGCGAAGCTCGGCAGGAACAGCGAGTAGTCGGAGGCCTCCTTGGCCAACTCCCATTGATGCTCGCATGCCATGCACGCCGCCGCCTGCGCGTTCACGAACTCCTCGGTGAGCTTCTTCTCCAGCTCGAGCTCCTCCTTGGCGTTCTCGATGACTTCCTTCCATCCCGGCGGGAGCGCCGAGGGGTCGGCCAGGAGCGCGTCGATCGCCGCGCCGTATTCGGGCGCGACGAACAGCCGGTGAAAGAGCCCGGCGATGGTGCCGCAGACTTCCGCCCGACGTTCGGCGCCCTTCTCCGGCATGTCGATCGCTTGATCGATGCCGAGCAGGCACGCCGCCGCGCCGAGATCCGCCATTTCCTTGGTGAGCGTTTTGAAACGCTCCCATGCTGCCTTGCTTTCCATGACGTACTCCATGTGATTGCGCGCTGCTGCCGGGCACCATGCCCATCAGCCTGCGCGGCGGTCAAAGGACCTCCATGAGCGTATCGGGTGCGGGCGGTACGGTCAAAACAACCGGCGAGATCGGCTGGCGGGATGCCGCGCCGGGAAGCGCTGTAAAAAAAAAGCGCCCCCATGCAGAGGGCGCCCGTATCAATCGCCAGTGATGACGAGGAAGCTCCGCTCCGGCGCCAGCCACTTGGCAAGCGCGCTGCGGAGTCGTTCCTCGGTGACCGCTTCGATTTCCTTGCAGCGTTCGGCGACGGAGATGATCCGTCCTCCTGCGACCAGGTCGTACAGCGCCAAGTCGAAGTTCTCGGAGATGCTGTAGTCCCAGTGCCGGAGATCGTTCGTGAGCTCCTTGCGGCAGCTGGCGGAGGCGAGGACGATCGCGTCCGCGTCTCGACAGGCCTTTGCGACCATCCTCCGCGCACGGCATTCGTGTTGCGACGGAATGGTGAAATCGAATGCCAGCGAGATGAACCCGTGGCAGGTGCCGTCGATGAGCGATGCCGGTCCGTAGCTGACGCCCATGCGTTCCCGAAGGCGGTCTTCCAGGATGCGATCCAATGCCGCAAGCGCGACCTTGAGGGGCCAGAGCTCCGCGTACGGGGCGATCCAGGAATACGACAGCATGACCGACGGTTCGTCGATGCCGCGCTCGGCGTTCCGCACGCGGGCGGACGACGCGCGTTTGCCGGCAAGGAACGTCCGCTTACGTGGCGGCAGGAAGGACGGCGGCGCGGGACGGGGCGGGACGACGAAGGACTGGCGGCCAGGCGGGAACGATGCTTCGATCGTCTCGAACGCCGCGGCTTCATCGAGGTTGCCGATGACGATGAGGTCCATGTTCGGGGCCTCGTAGTAGCGGTGATGGAAGGCCATC
Organism: Candidatus Parcubacteria bacterium; assembly: GCA_041169025.1. Taxonomy (GTDB): domain Bacteria; phylum Patescibacteriota; class Patescibacteriia; order SG8-24; family SG8-24; genus JBEEJS01. The sequence goes on along the minus strand of JBEEJS010000149.1, from coordinate 385 downwards.
GCCGCTTCCCGCGTCAGGCCGTCAAAGGTGCAGCGGTCGGAGAGGATGGCCGCAAGGTGCGGATCACGGCACAGTGCGACGACACGCGCGTATTCCGCGTCGCTGTCGGCCCCACCAAGCGCTTCCTGCAGCCGTTCGTTCTGCATGAGCTCGATGGAATGCTCGACCCCGCCGAAGGACGGGCTGCGGACGTATGCGTTGATGTAACGACAGAACGCGGGGAACTGCTCCGGCGGACAGGTGCCGCCAAAGACGGTCTCGTCCGTGCCGGTCTTGCCCGAGTCGTGCTTCCAGTCTTGTGAGGCGTGCCAAGCCTTGAGGTCCATGAGCGTCATCTCAGGATACCCCAGCGGCGCGGCTTTCAGCAGCATGTGTTCGAGCAGAT
>JBEEJS010000148.1:0-18987 GCA_041169025.1 Candidatus Parcubacteria bacterium | reverse complement strand
GGTGGTGGGTTTGCCCGTTTCTGGGGGCAGGGGACCGGTGCCCACGGGCACGTTGTCCTGGTCGAAGTAGCGTGCGGTGGAAGAGAGTGCCGTGTCGCTAAGCGCCTTGGCGACCATGGGCTGCGTCTTGGCGGTGCGGTCCGCCTTGTCGCCGTCGATGGTGGTGACGTGCGCTTCCAGCCAGCTGGTGAGCACGTAGACCGGATCCTTCGCGCCCGGCAACGGCGCATCGATGAACGGCAGGTCGAAGTTGAGCGTGCCTTCCTCGCCGGCGCCGATCTTGGCGAGCGACGGGATCTGCTTCTTGGTCCAGGTGAGGACGTTCCCGGAGAGCGTGCCGGCGGCCTTGTCGTTCAGCTCGGCCCACTTCACCAGCTTGCCTTGCGCGCTCGGCTCGATGTGCACGGCGAGCGAGACGTCCTCGAGCGACGCGGTGCCGGTGTTCTTGTAGGTCACGGAATACCGCAGCTTGTCGCCGAAGCGGATGGGCTGATCGGTGGCCTTGCCATTGAGGATGAGCGCGCTGACCAGGTCGCCCTTCAGTACCGTGGCCACGTACTTGGTCTCGCGCTGCAACTGGAAGACGGCGTCCTTGTCCGCGTAGCCGATCTGTCCTCCCACGTCCTGCGCGCCTTCCGCGGCGGAAGCGAAACTGCCCGTCACCGTCACGGTGCCCTTGGCATCGGGCTTCAGCGTGCCGACGTTCCATTCGTTGGGGATGCCGTCGATCATCTTCGGCACCGACGATTCGGGGATGAACGCGTCCGGCCATGCGCCGCGCAGATGGACGTTCTCGATGGCTTGCGCGGAGGCGTTGTGATAGTCCAGCTTCAGCACCACCTTGTCTCCGGGTAGCACCTTCGTCGGGCCGCTGGCGGCGAGCTCCAGCGCGGAATCGGTCACCGTCACCGTGCGCGTGGTGACCTTTTGGAATTCGGAATTGAAATCGGCTGGGCGGTAAGTGAGGATCGCCTGGATGTCCATGTCCTTGGCGAGCGGCGCAAGTGCCACGCCCTCCACGCTCACCAGACCGTCCTTCCCCGGAGCGATGGAGCCGATCTGCCAGGTGGATGGCGAGCCCTCCACTACCGCCGGATCGGTCTTGGTCACGCGCAGTTCCTTGGGAAGCCGCAGTTCCAGCGATGCCGTGCCGAGCGCGATGTCATGTCCGTTGGTGTAGTGCACGGCATACGTGACGAGGTCGCCGCTCTTCACTTGCGCGGGGCCTTCGATGTCCACCTTCACCTTGTCGCCTTCGAACCGCGCCTTGCCCGGAGCGAAGAAGAAGAATCCCGCCCAGGAAACCGCGGCCAGCATGGCGAAGAACGCCATCATGCCCACCAGCACGCGCTTGGCGGTGGAATGATCGGCCTGCTCCAGGCGCGACATGTCCTCCTTGGGCGCGTCGCGTTCGGCGTCGTAGATGCCGTGCAGGCCCTTATCGAGATCCTGCTCGTATGACGCGGGCATCTGCGGCGCCTTCCACGCCTTGGATGCGTCCGGCGCGGGCGTCTGCGGATTGTTTTCAGGTGTCGGCATAGGAAAGGACGTCATTGTGATGAAGCGACGAGATCGTAGCGGAGATCCCCGTCGAGCGTGGCGTCGGCCTGGTATCCGTCATCGGTGCGCGTGCGCGCCGGCGAGGCGCTTTCCGGTCCGAAGCCTTTGGGCAGCGAGACGACCGAGGTCAGGTGCGGCGGCGTTTCTCCCGGTTGCTTCCAGACCGTCAGGCCGTACCGCATGGTGCGCTTGGCCTCTCCGCGGGCGCGCGCCACCAGCGAACCGAGTCCTTCCTGCGCGTCTTCCCGTGCGGTGCCCGGCGGCAGGCGATAGGCGAACGTCACCACCGACGTGTCGCCCGGATCGGTCTGCACCCAGCCGGCGAACACCGTCTTGCCGTTCTCCTCGAAGATGCGCGCGCCGGAGTCGCGGTCCGTGGTCATGCCTTTCTCCTGACCGGAGATCGTCGCGTCATCGCCATACCCGCTCTCCGACATCTTGAACAGTTTGGGATCCGGCGGCGTGAAGCCGCGCGCCTCCACGAGTTCGCCTCCCTTCGGTACGTATACGCGCAGCCAATCCACGTTGCGAACGCCGCTGAAGAGCGCGCCCTTCTGTCCGGTGTGCGTGCGGGAAACGGTGAGCGTGTCGATGACGCTGCCGTCGCCGAGAACCTTGGCCGTGTGCGTCACCTTCTCCGACATGGCGAGATCCGTCTTCTGTCCGGCGATGTTGGTGTGCACGATGCCGAGGAAATCGCCGTCCGTGGCGGGAATCGCGCCGTCCCAGCCGTATGCCGCGAGCTTCTGCTCCAGGTCCGCGTCGCGCAGCCAGAACTGGATGTCCTTGGTGCGCAGCGCATCCGCGACGGCGCCCGCGAAACCCATGTACGCGGCGTCATCCGCGCCGGTGACGCGCGCGAGCATCTTCGGCGCGAGGTCGGCGATGAACTGCTTCGGCTTGTTGGCGGTCTTGTCGTAGTCCTGTTCCACTTGCTTCTGCGTCTCGTAGAAGAAGTTCTGCGCGGTGATGGTCTTGCCGTACTCCGGCATCTCCACCGGACCGGTGACGGCCAGCAGCGTCTCCATGAAGGAAGCGTTCACGGCGATGACGCCATCCACCGTTGGGCCGCCGGATTTCTCGTAGAAGCGCGAGAGCTGCGCGGCGGAAGTGGGGAAGTCCGGATACCAGTTGGCGTCCTGGAACTGCCAGACGGGGTTGATGAGATGCAGCGGCTGCGGCGCGGACAGCTTGAGTCCGAGGCTGCCTTGGAGGTCGTACGAGCCGCCGCCGGGCACGTTCATGTTCACCACTTCGCCATCCTTCACGTCCACGAGCGCGAAGCTGCCGATGAAACCGCCGGTGGGGCGGAGCTCGCTGTCGTTCTGGAAGAGCACCAGGTAGCGGCGCTCGCCGTGGCCGCCCAGGATAGTCTCAATCGCGCCGGACGCGTCCACCACGCCGCGCAGGATGCCGGTGAACTTGGGAAGCTCTTCTCGCGCCTGCGTCAGGCGGTCTCGGTATTCCGGCGGGACGATGCCGTCATCGATCTTGGAAATGGCGGCGGACGCGCTGGTCATGTGGGGGAGCGCTTCACGGGCCGCGGCGGAGAGGACGCGCAGTTTTTCGACCGGCGTCTTGGCGGCCTTCATCGCGCCCAGCGCGGAGACCATGGTGGCGCCGGCGCTCGTCGCCTCCTCTCCGGTGATGAGGAGCGGCATCGCGGACGTGGCGGCGGTGTTCACCGGCAGCGCGTCGGCCGCGGCATTCATGAGCGTGCCGAGCGCGCCCATGCGGCGGCGGGCCTCGGCGAAGCCTGCGGATGCCGCGGTGAGTTCGGTCTCGGTGGCGGCGAAGTCGCGCGCCTGCGCCGACACGGCCGCGGATTTCAAGTGCGACACCGCGCTCATGCCTTCGTCCATCACCGCGCTTTTCTGCGAACGCAGTCCGCCGAGCATGGCGTAGGCGCTGATCGGTAACACGAAGAGTGCGGCCACCATGAAGGCGCTGGCGGCACGCTTCGTCCAACCGATGGGGAGCGCGAATGCGGGTTTTACGGGCGTGACGTTGGCAACGACGTCTTCGATGAGCGCGAGGAACGGGGAGCGCGCTGGCGCTGCCGACTTCACGACGGTAATCGGCGCGGCGGCTTTGGCGGGTACCGGCATCGGCAGGTACGGGAGCGGTCCCGCGCCCATGCGCGCGTGCACTGCTGCGGCGCGTGATGCAGGGGCGGCAGGCGCGTGGATGGCGAACGGCTTCGGCGCAGTGGTGGTGGCGGGTGCCGCGGTCAGGATATCGGTGGCGGCTTCCTGCGCGGGCGCTTCAAGCACGGACGCCGCGACCGGAGCGGCTTCCTTCGCCACCCGCATCGCCGCGATCCTCGCAGCGGTCCGGCGCGCGGATTCTTCCGTTGACGCGCGTGTCGGCGCTCCGCCGCGCGCGAACGACGCCACTGCGGCGGCAGGGAACATGACCGCTTTCCAGGCCACCGTCGCGGCGATGGCGGCGAGCGTCACCACCGTGAGGTCGGCGTACGGATGCTCATTGATGAACCGGCGCGCGGTGATGCGCACGGCGTTGCGGAGCCCGGTAGCGGCGAGCGGCGGGAAATCGCGCCAGTCCATGTGGTGCGTGGAGACGCGGCGGTGCCGGAGATCGCGCAGGTGGATGCGCTCGTCCAGGATGTGCGCGAGCACGCCCAGTCCGCGCGGTGCCGATTTCTTGGCGCGCGCCATGTGCTTTTCGCGGATCGCCTTCTGCAGCGCGTCCAGATCCAACAAGTGCGGCGACGACGGAAGATGCCGCGCAGTCAGGACTGCCGGTTCCGCGTCACGCGTCATGTTGTGGAGGACGTCAGGCATGGCTTCTGTGGTATGCATCGAAAGTCTTTCGCGCGCAGTCGTTCCAGTCGTACGTGGCGGCTTGCGCGCGGCCCAGGGCGATCATCCGTTCGCGCAGCACGTGGTTGGTGGCGAGATCCTGCATGATGGTCGCCATGTGCGAAGGACTGTCGGGATCGAAGTAGAGCGCCGCTTGTCCGAGAATCTCCGGCATGGACGCCGCGTTCGATGACGCCACCGGAAGCCCGTTCATCATCGCTTCGAGCGGCGGAAGACCGAACCCCTCGCAGCGCGACGGGAAGACGTACGATTCCGCGCGGCGGTAGAGCGCTCCGAGCTCCTCGTCGCTCGCGTGGCCGAAGAACAGCACGTGGTCGTTCAGCCCGGTTGATTCCGCCTCGGTGCGGAGTCGGTCGTAGAAGTAATCGCTCGCTCCGACCAGTACCAGGTGATGCTCCGTGAACCCGCGTTTGCGGAACTCGTGGAACGCGTTCAGCAGCATCTCCAGGTTCTTGTGCGGATACGCGTTGCCGACGTAGAGGATGAACGGCTTCCGCAGTTCCTCCACGCGCGGCGTGGGCTCCGTGTCCGACGCGCGAACCGCCTTGGTGCAGGCCTCGTACGTCACGGCGATCTCGCGTCCCTTCATGAACGGGAACTTCTCCTGGATGTCCTTCTTCACCGACTGCGACACCGTGATCACCGCCCTGGCGTCCCGCATGGCGCGCGCGATGACCCGCTTGTACGCCGCGAATTTCATCTGGAACATCGCGGGGCCGAGCTTGGTGGCGCGTGCCGTCGGGAAACGCAGCAAGATGAGATCGTGGATGGTGACGATGAACGGGCGGCGGTACAGGAAGGGGACGTTGAAATGCGGGAAATGCATCAGGTCGAGTTTGAACTTCCGAAGCCAGAGCGGATACAGCAGTTGCTCCTTCCATCCGTACCAGGGGAACTCCGCGATCGCCTTGGTAAACCGCGGGTTCGCCGGAACGTACTCGTCGAAGTTGGCCTTGCGCAGGAAAATGACGTACTCGTCCTTGGAATCGATGCGCTCCAAACCGGCGATGAGCTCGCTGACATAGCGGCCCAGTCCCTTGCCGATTGAGCCGTAAAACCTGGCGTCGATGCCAATGCGCATGTAAGGCAAAATAAGGGGGAATCCCGCAAGGCTAGTATATCAAATGTGGGGGAGGGGCGGTTTGAGGTTGTCCACAGGAAAATTTAGCTACATGAAGAGTAAAAATGAGAGAGTCCGTTCATTCCTCATCGTTTCGGCACTTTTCATCAGCATGCTGGTTTTCCGGCCCACCAAATACGCTATACTGGAGGTACATATGTCACCGGTTTCCCGCCCCACCTTCACCGAAGAAAAAGCCCTCGCCGCCCGCGGCTTCCTTCTGGTGGCCGGTCTCGATGAAGCCGGTTCAGGTTCGTGGGCCGGTCCGGTTTCCGCCGGCGCGGTGATCCTGCCGCCGTCATTGCCGCGCTCGCCGCTCGCGAAATGGATCCGCGATTCCAAGACGCTCTCTCCGGCGCAGCGCGCGGAAGTCGCCGCGTTCATCAAGGAACACGCGGTCGCCTGGGCCGTGGCATACGCCAGCCCGGAAGAGATCGACACGCTCAACATCCGTCGCGCCGGCGCCCTCGCCATGAAGCGCGCGGTGGAAGCGCTCGCGCAGACGCCGCAGTACGCGCTCGTCGACGCATTCACCGTGCCGGGTCTCGCCATGCCGCAGCGCGGCATCATCCGCGGCGACGGTCGGGTGAAGAGTATCGCTGCCGCGTCCATCATGGCCAAGACGGAACGCGACGCGCTCATGACGACGCTTGACGCGCAGCACCCGGGATACGGGTTCGCGGCGCACAAAGGGTATGGCACGGCGGAGCATCGCGACGCGCTCGTCCGCCTGGGTCCGTGCCTGCAGCATCGCATGACCTATGAGCCGGTGCGGTTGGCGCTTTCGGCTGCGCTGGAGAAGGAAAAATTAGCTCAATAGAGCGTAAATACTGGTCTCTCTTTTTATACGGCAGCATTGACGAAGCTGCCGCATTTTGATACCGTGTCTGGTCATGTCGTGGATGCGGTATCCACGCACTGACATCGGCATGTCAAGGTGAAAGAAGGTCACGATGCACTTTTATAGACGCGATGTCCTCGTACCGGTGCGTCTGAACGACGGATCGGAGTCTGATGCCCGCGTGACGCCACGCGAGTACCATGTCATCGGTTTGCTGAAACAGGGGAAGTCGACGCGCGACATCGCGGCGGCGCTCGATCTGACGCCGGCGACGGTGCACACGTACCTGAAACGGATCTACAAGAAGTCCGAGGTGCACTCGCGCATCGAGCTCGTATCGAAGATCGGCGATCTCGAGGCGGCGCGCTCTTGTCCGAAACGACGGACCGTGGAGGAGGACGTCAGGAGGATTCCCGTCGCGATCGTCGTCCGTGCGGATGACGCTGCGAACATCGCCATCGCGACGATGGGGAGCAACTACCTCAAAGACGTGTGCTTCAGGGAATCCGATGGCGTGATCACGCTGGTCTTCCCTGATGAGACGCGGATCGCAATCGGGCTCCGTGGAGAGATCACGGTCACGCCTTCCACTGCTGCGGTGGAGGAGTCCGGTTCGGAGACGGAAGTGGCGGCGCCGGTCGCGGCACCTCCACACGACTGCGAATCATTTGACGCCTGACGCGTTCTGGGGCTTCCCGGAACATGAAGGCGCACGGTTTCAAACCGTGCGCCTTTTACGTTCGTGCTTTCGCGTTTTATGTCACCGAGCGCGGCTCATCGGCAAATCCCGAGCAGCGTTTTCCCCAATGTTTCCGCGCTTTTTTCCCAAGTAAACCCGCGCGCCCGCGCCAGGCCACGCTCCCGCAGCATGGTGCGGAGTACGCGGTCATTCGCGGCGGCGTCCATCGCCGCGGCGATCTCCTGCGCGTCATGCGGATCAGCGAGCAGTCCCGCGTCACCCACGACTTCGCCGAGCGAAGACACGCGCGATGTCACGACCGGCGTCCCGCAGGCCATGGCTTCGAGCGGTGGCATGCCGAAGCCTTCGTAGAACGACGGGTAGGTGAAGGCGATGGCGCCGGAGTAGAGCGCGGGCTTGTCCGCTTCCGCTACCGCGCCCAGGAAACGGATGCGGTCGCGCTTGGGGGAACGCGCGGCGCGCACGAAGACATCTTCGCAGAGCCAGCCGCGCGGACCGGCGATGACCAGGTCGGCGTCCGTCGCACAGCGCTCGTACGCCTCGATGAGGCCGCGGACGTTTTTGCGTGGCTCGATGGCGCCAAGGAAGAGGAAATACGGGGCGGTGCCAAGCCCGTGCGCCGCGCGCACGCGGGCGATCTCATCTTCGGGTGCCGGCGCGTATCGCGCGGCTGCCGCGGGAGTCACGACGGTGACGCGTTCCGGCGCGACGCCGAATTCCTCCATGACGTCAGACTTCGTATGCTCCGAGACCGCGATCACCTGTGCCGCGCCGCGCACCAACCCGCGCACGCCCACCGCCGCATGCCACGCCCGCTGCTTCGCCGTGAAGAACCGCGGGTGCCTCATGAACGACAAGTCATGCACCGTCACCGCGTACGGCTTCCGCGTGGACATGAAGTTCAGGTTCGGCATCCAGAGGGCATCAAAATCGCCGATGAGCGTCTCGAGGCGCGGCCACCCTAAGCGAAATCCGGCATTGAGAAAACGGCTGGGATAAGAGAAAAAAGCGCGCTCGGCGGCTTGGTCAAAATCACGAGCAGGTGCCGTATTGCCCTTCCAGGCGTTGCTGAAAAGCACGTGCTCCGCCTCTCCGCGAGCGCAAAGCGCGCGCGTGAGTTCGCGCGCGTACGTGGAGACGCCGCCCGGTTGCGGCTCAAGCAATGACCTGATGTCGATCGCGATGCGTTTCATGTCCCGATTGCGTCATGACGGATTCGATGCCGTCTTTCGTCCTCTGCTCATCGCGTTCGTCACGCCACTGCGCGTACGCGCGGTTCACGTATGCGCGCATCGCCGTCTGGAACCGCTCCACGTCATACCGCTTCGCATGGGCGCGTATCGCCGCGGGATCGAACGCTGCCGCATCGAAACGCAGGATGGAACCGGCGAGCTCCTCCCAGGACTGCTCCTCCATATGCACGCCCGTGACGCCGTCCACCACGGTCTCGGCGCCGCCGCCGCGCCCGAAGGCGATCACCGGCCGGCCAGCCGCCATCGCCTCGACCGCGGTGATGCCGAAGTCCTCTTCCTGCGGATTCATGTATGCCACCGCGTCCGCGTACAGCGCGGGCTTCAACGATTCACTCACTTTCCCGAGGAATTCGATGTTCGGCTTTGCCATGGCGCGGAGCCGCGCCATTTCCGGACCGACGCCGAAGATCTTGAGCGGCAAACCGAGCTTGTTGAACGCGCGCACGATGATATCGAAGCGCTTGTACGGCACCAGGCGTCCTCCGGCGAGGTAATATCCGCCGCGGCCCGTTCCCGCGTGAAAGCGCGCGGTGTCCACCGGAGGATGGATGACGTCGGCCGGGCGGGAATAATACTTGGCGATGCGCGCACGCACCGTGACGGAGTTCGCGATGAACCGGTCCACGCGGTCCGCGGCGGCGCGGTCCCAGACGCGGAGGCGCGACATGATCGGCGGGAGCAGCGAGCGAACCGGTTCGGGGACGCCGATCTCGGAAAGGTAGCCGTGCGCGTCGGACCAGAGGTAGCGCGTGGGCGTGTGGCAGTAGCAGATGTGGAGCTGATCCGGGCTGGTGAGCACGCCCTTGGCGAAGGCGGAGGCGGAGGACAGGACCACGTCATAACCGCTCAAATCATGGTGTTCCGTGGCAGCGGGCATCAAAGGCAAGAACCACTTGTACCAGGCGCTGGCGAAAGGGATGCGCTGCAAAAAAGAAGTCCGGATATCCCGCTTCCGGAACGACGCGTGCATTTTGGATGGCTCGTACAGCAACGTGAACGTCGGCGCGTCCGGCCAGATGTCATGAAAAGCCTTGAGGACGCGCTCGGCGCCGCCGTCTTGCACCAGGAAATCATGGACAAGCGCGATCTTCATATCGGTTCGGTCGAGCCGCGCGATCAGGGCGCGCCGGCGATGGCGGACGGGTGCGTGGCGCGTTATTCCGCGGCGTTCCGTTGGAACACGGCGGCAGGCGTGCGAAGGAAAATCGCCAAATCGAGCCAGGGGCTCCAGTTCTCCACGTAGAACGTGTCGAGGCGGACCTCTTCCTCGAAGGTGAGGTCGGCGCGGCCGGAGACCTGTGCCATGCCGGTGATGCCGGGCTTCAGCGTGAGCACGCGGCGGTGGCGGCTGTCGTAGCGCGCGACCTCCTCGGGCAGGTGCGGACGCGGGCCGACGAGCGACATGCGTCCGGAAAGCACCAGGAACAGCTCCGGGAGCTCGTCGATGGAGAAACGGCGGATGAATTTGCCGACGCGCGTCACGCGGGGGTCGCCTTTGATCTTCACGAGCGGCCCCTCGTCGCGCGTGTTCTTGTCGGCGAGCGCGGTGTAGCGCAGGTTGTGCGTGCCGGGCATCATGGAGCGGAACTTGAAGTAGTGGAACGGCCGGCCGCCTTCGCCGACGCGCGTCACCGGAGAGCCGTCATCGAGGCGCGAGAACAGCACCGGGCCGCGCGAATCCATCTTGATGGCGATGGCGGTGACGAGGAGGATCGGTGAGGTGACCACGATGAGCAGTAGCGACCCGATGATATCGCACGCCCGCTTGACGATGCGGCCCCAGCCGTCCAGCCGCGTACCCTTCACTTCCACGATGGGGATTCCCGCGATGGCACCGATTTCGATGTTGCGCGCATGCGTGGCCACGAGATCGGCGGAATACTTGAACGACAGGTGATGCGACTGCGCGAAACCAAGGGTGCGCGCGAGCGCCTCGCGATCCGCGGCGGAGTCGGTGACGACGATCTCGTCGAGGTCGCCCTCGCGCGCCAGGAGCTCCAGCCGTTTTTCCGCGGCATCATCGAAGGCGGTAAACGAGGCTACCACGGAATACCCCATGGCCGGCGTCTTTCCGAATTCCGCGAGCAGGCGCGCGGAAACGCGGTCGGAGCCGATGAGCGCCACCTTGCGCATGCCGATCCCGGCCCGCAAAAGCGCGCGCTGCAGCAAACGAACGGCGACGCGACCCGTGGACACGTACGCCACGGCCAGCGCCCATGCCGCAAGCACGATGAACCGAGACGAGAAGTACTCGCCACGGAAGAAGATGAGCACGATGACCGCCATGACCGCGGTGGAAGACGCGAGGACGATCTTGCCGAGCTCGATCTTGATGCGGCGCGGCGCGGATACGGCGTACAGGCCCGCGATGGCGAAGCACAGCACGAACACCGCGGCCGCCACGGCGGCGATGACGGCGAACTCGGAGGCGGGGATCAGCGTAATGACCGGGCGTACCGCGGCGAACGCGCCATAGCGCAGCTCACGGGCGGTGAACGCGGCGGCCACGACGAGGAGGAAATCCACGGGGACCAGGATGGCGGTGAAGGCGAGTTCTGCGCGTTTCATGAGGGTAGGGGATACCTGTGCATTTTAGGCCGTTCCGGAGACAAGTACAACCTGGACCGCCCACGGTTCCGGAGGAAAACGAAAAGGCCGATGCAAGCGCATCGGCCTTTCATATCAATACCAATCGGTGTCAAAACTGTGCTCGACGGGGAGCTGCGCCGGGTCCTTTCCCCGGGAGTCGCAGATCGGGGCGAAGAGGCAGCCTTGCACCGTGGGCAGCCGGTACCGTTTCGGGAGTCCGCACGGGTCCGGGAGCTTGTCGCAGTGGGTCTTGTCGCGGGGACAGACGTTGCGGGCGAAGTTCCAGAAGGCGTAGTGCGCCGTCGACGGCAGGATGCCCAGTTTCGAGGAGATGTAGTTGATGGCGACGGTCACTGCGCCGCGGATCTGCAGATCCTCGTCCTGCGTGACGGGCTCCCTACGGATGAGCCGGCCCAGGAGCAGGGGGTCCAGCAGGCGGACGGTGCCGAGCCGCAGGTGGATCCTGGACTCGTGGTAGTTCACCGGCGTGCCGAGATGCTGCGGGTCAGCAAACCTCCAACCGACGGTGTTCTTCTGGAGCGCCAGCATGTACCGCGTCTTCTTTTCCAGCGGGTCCGACGCGTAGGCGACGAACTCGCGGAGAAGGCCGCGGATGCCCTCGCGATCGGTGGCGCCGATCAGCGCGCCCGCTTCGCAGAACATGTCCGCCGGACCGTCCCATTTGTGCGCCAGCATCACGGTGCCGAGGTCGGCGATGTGCGCTGCGCGTCGCTCGACATCCGAGATGACGCCGCCGCCTTTGCCGTCCGCAAGGAGCGCGACGAGCGCGTCGGGCCGCATGGCGGAGAGCGACTCCGGCGTGAGCAGGTCGCGCCGCTCTTCAGCGACGCGCACCCATCTTCGCCAGAGGTAGTCCCATCCGCGGCACTCCTTGCCGTCGATCTCGCCGACGAGCGGCGGACCGACCAGCGGAGTAGTCTGATGGTTGATGGCGACGGTGACGAGGTTGACGGTCGCCAGTTGCGACTTGGGAAGCGCGATGGCGATCGGGTCCTCGACGTCCGGCGGGAATCCGCCGTGGGCGGCGACGAGGGAAGAGAGCGCGTCGCAGCGCGAGAAATCGACTTCGCAGGCGGTCATGGCGTCACCGTCTTCCTCGGTCCGAGCAGCACGTCCAGCCTGATCCGGTCCAGCGTCTCGCACTCGAGCAGTTCGTCCGCCACGCGCACGATGTCGTCCCAGTGTTCGGTGACGAGCGCGCGGGTCGCGGAGAGCGCCTGGTTCATGAGGGCATCGAAACCGAGCGGATGCTTGTGGAGATAGCGCGATGCCATCCATTCCGCGGTGAACAGGTCGGTATCGCAGCCGGGACCGGGCCTGCCGTAGTTGCGTTCGTCGGCGACGATGCCGGCGAGCGACGACACCACGTAGGCGTAGGCTTCTGTTTCGTCCGGTGCAGCTCCAGGCTGCACATCGAACGTGGTCACTCCTCCGGTGCGTTCCAGTGCGACCTTGAGCACCTCCGGATGCTTCGGCATGAGCCGTGAGATCACCACGTGCGCCGCCTCGTGCCGCGCGATGCCCTTGTGGGACACGTTGATGAGTCGCGCGATGAGCATGACGTAGAACAGCGCGGTGGTGATCATGACGAGTTGCCCGCCGAGCCGGGGGAACCGTTCGCCGATCATGAACGCCAGCGACATGCCGGCGAAGAACACGGTCATCATTTCGAGCTGCGAACGCAGCGTGAGGTTGAAGCGGAGACGGAACATGGGTGCCTCCATCTGGGGTCAAAGAGCGTCGATACCTTGGCAGCGATTGCCAGAAATGTCAATGAAAACGCCGGTCCGATGAGTATCGGGCCGGCGGTTGAGAAATGTGTCGTTGGAACGCGTTGCGCCGGTCAGCTGGGGAGGTGACCGCGTACGTCGATCATCCTCCCGGATCCTTTTCTCGGACCAAGGAACCGCCGAATCTCGCGCGCACCGATCTTTCGCCCAATTGAACCATCCAACTCCGTCGCCAGGCGTTCGATGTCAGACCAGTAGAGATCGACCAGCCGTCTCGTTTGCTCGAACACTCGTTCGAGATAGACCGCATTCTTCGCGCGGTCGTCGGGGAACGCGATGTTCGCCGACGCGATGACCTCCTCAAGATCGCTTTCGCAACCGCCATCGGGGCTGCCAAAGCGGCGTATTTCCGCCATGACCCCCGCCATCGATACGATATCGTCGGCGAAACGCGACACCAGCGTCGCATGAGGCTTGTCAGTCTGCAGGACATAGGCGGCGTTCATCGCCGTCTCGCGCATCGACACGTGCCGGAGATTGAGTTCCGGCATGTACCATCCGAGCACGACGTGCGCGGACTCATGGAGCGTCAGATGCCCTTTCCTGCTCCGTTCATCATGCGAGAGCCATGCCCAGGCAATCAGACCGACGAGCTGACCGCCCACGAACGACATAGCCGCCTCGGAAGGCGTATGGCCGAGTGCGATGGCGACCCCTGCAGCCGCCCAACATGACCATCGTCTCACGATTCGGCACAGCCGATACTTCACTTGCACATGATATCGCATCCAAAGCATCGATGACCTCCTTTCATGTAAAGGGCGACCGCTCAATCTAGCAAAATAAACATGCCATGTCAAACCTTGAAATCGCGGCATGATTGACAATCCGCCCCGTTTCCGCCATACTCCCTGGGCCTTCGCAAGGAGGCATGAGGTCTGCCGGATGACCGCTCCCGCCTTATCATGTAAGGCCCACCCCGCAAGGGGAGGAGAAGGAGAGGAAAGTCTGAACACCCCTTAGGGCGCAAGCCGCTAAGGAAGTGGAGAGCCGTTAACGACGGCCGGGAGCAAGGATCGAGCGTTTTATCGGGTTCCGCAAGGAGACGACAGAGCGTTGGATTCCCAAGCCCAGGGAAAGTGCAACAGAAAACATTACGCCATAGCCGCAAGGCGAGGCTCGCCCCGTTAAAAGGGCGGCGTGGTAAGGTTGAAAACGTGAGGTAAGAGCTCACGCGGGACCGCTCCGAGAGGAGCGCCGTGGAAAACCCTCTCCGGTGCAAGCGCAAGTTTGGTAGCGTGCTGGAGGCCGCGAGCAATCGCGGTCCAAGAGAGATGGTCATCCAATCCGCGCAAGCGGATGGACAAAATTCGGCTTACAGGCATGCCTCAACCATGCAAAATCCCGCCTTAAAAGGGCGGGTTTTGCTTTTACTGCTATAATCTGCTATAATCGGCTATAGTCAGAATAGCAGATAAGATCTTATGGATACTCGAGATACCCGAATCAACAACCTACCGAACCACATTTGGAGCCTTATCAACGAGATTGATGAGCTCAAGGGTCAATGGGTGGGGGGTGCCAAATTGAATACCCAGCTTTTGGGCCGATTGAAACGGTCGGTTTTGGTGACTTCCACCGGGGCATCGACACGCATTGAAGGCGTCAAACTCGCTGACGAGGACGTGGAGAAACTCATGCGAGGGCTCACCTTGTCCAAATTCTCCGATCGAGACAAGCAGGAAGTGCGCGGGTACTTTGCGTTGCTGGAAGCGGTCTTCGATTCGTGGAGGACGATCTCGTTTTCGGAAAGCTCCATCAAGCATCTGCACAAGGAACTGCTGAAATACGCATCAAAGGATGAAGGTCACCGTGGAGACTACAAGAAAGGGGAGAACAGCGTCGTCGCCGAAGACGAAACGGGGAAACCCATAGGGGTCGTTTTCGCGACGGTACCGGCGTATCTCACGCCGAAGCGGATGCAGGAACTCGTCGATTGGACGCGTGCGGCGCTCGCGGAAAGGACGACGCATCCGCTGCTCATCGTTTCCAGTTTCATCGTGGAATTCCTCGCCATCCATCCTTTTCAGGATGGGAACGGCAGGCTTTCCCGCGTGCTGACGAATCTGCTGATGCTCCGTGCCGGATACGAGTACATGCCGTACGTGTCCCATGAGAAATTCGTCGAGGACAACAAGTCCGAATACTACATCGCCCTGCATCGGAGTCAGATGACGCTCTGGACCGAACGCGAAGACGTGACCGCATGGCTGGAGTTTTTCCTCACGATGCTGTTGGCGCAAGCGACTTCGGCCATCGAGCTGCTTTCCCAGGAGAACATCGAGCGGATACTTTCGCCGATGCAGCTGCGTGTGTGGCGGCATCTTGAATCCGTGGATGAGGCTTCCGCAGGAGACATCGCCACGGCGACGGGTGTCGTCCGGAAAACCGTTTCGCAGGCGCTGGGCGTGCTGCTTCGGCTGAAGAAGATCAAGAGAATTGGGCAGGGGAGGGGGACGAGATACGTGAAAACGTAGTCTTGGCAAGGAAAAAACCGCCCTTACCGGGCGGTTTTCCTTTTGCGTGACCTCTCCGGTACTTCCACCGCAATCATCCAACGCCTGACGATGTCGCGCGGCCCCTTGCCCGTATCCCACCAGTGTTTCAGGAAGATCTTTATCGGCAAGCTGCGTCGTCCGCTGCGCATGTTCGGGTCGTACATGCGCACGTGCGTCCTGGTGACGGCGGACACGACGGAGTAATGCTCTTCCGGCTCGGTGCCATCGGGGCGCATGGTCTCGCCGGGTACGAGCGGGGATTGCCAGCCGACGATGACCGGGATGCGTTTGACGTGCACAAGATGGCGGAGATCGGCAATGCTGGCGTTCCGTTTTTCCCGCGCCGTAGCGCCGATTTTTTTCGCAGCAGCGATAAGGCCAGCATGATCAACGCCGGAAGTGGGCGTGGTACCGCTTAGCCGCGCAAGCCTTTTCTCGCTGACGTTTTTTCCGAAATACGCCAAGGCGATCTTCAGGCTGGCCGCTCCGCAATGCCCGTAACTTTGGAGGAATGGCTCGAGGCGGAGTTCCGTGGTGCTCGGTTTTCTGACGGCGATGCTTTTCATGCCCGCTTGCGCGCTATCGCACCCCGATGATCTTCCGCACCTCTTTCATGTTCGCCTGCGCGATCTTCCGGGCCTTCTTGGCGCCCGCGTTCAGGATGGCGCGGACCTTGCGCGGATCTTTGGCGAGCGCGGCGCGGCGCTTGCGGAAGTCGGCGAAGTGCTCGGCGATGCGGGTGGCGACGAGCGCCTTGAGATCGCCGTAGCGCATGGGTTGCGAGGCGATGAACCGCTCGGCTTCGCCCGGCTTGCCGAAGATGCGGAGCAAGCCGATGAGGTTCCAAACCCCGGCCATGCCCTTCAGCTTCTCATCGCCCTCGGCGCCGCCCAATGCGGAGATGGCCTCGTCCACCGCAGCCTCCGTCATGGAGAGCATTCCGGTGGATTCCGTCACCGCCCGTTTCATCTTTTCCAGGATCTCTTCCGGCGTGTCCGTGAGCGCGACGTACGATTTCTCGCCGAGCGATTTGGACATCTTCTTCAGCGGATCCGTGATGGAACGCAGTTTCGGGATGGAGGTCAGGTGCGGCTTCGTCTCCGGGAAAAACGCCACCTCGTACTTGTTATTGAAGAACCGCGCGATGTCCCGCGTCAGCTCCACATGCTGCACCTGGTCCTGTCCGACAGGCACGTCGGTGCCCTTGTACAGGAGGACGTCGGCGGATTGCAGGACGGGGTAATCGAAGAGGCCCATGTTCACGTTCTGCGATTGGTTGCCGGCCTTGTCCTTGAACTGCGTCATGCGTTCCAGGAAGGAGACGGGCGTGAGCGTGTTGAAGATCCAGCAAAGCTCCGTGTGCTCCGGGACGTCCGACTGCACGAAGAGGGTGGATTTGCGCGGGTCGATGCCGAGCGCGAGCAGGTCGGTGGCCAGATTCAGGATCTCCGCGCGCTTTTCGGCGGGGGAGTAGTTGCCGGTGATGGAGTGGTAGTCGGCGATGAAGAAGAGCGGTTTCAGGCCCTGCTTTTGCAGTTCCAGCCAGTTCCGCACCGCGCCGACGTAATTGCCGATATGCAGTTTGCCGGAAGGCTGGATGCCGGAGACGATGATTCGGGCGGGTTTCTTGGTGCTCATATGGCATTGAGTATATGGAAAAGCGAAGGAATGGGGAAGCGGTCCGCGCATGAAAAAACGGCCTCCCCAAACCAGGGAGGCCGCCATGCATGTCACCACCGTGCGCCGCCGTCCGCGTTCACGCGGGGGAGCGCATCGGGGTCGATGTCCATTTGCCGCAGAAGTCTGTCGAGGGTGCCACCTTCGGCTTGGCTGACGCGGAAGAGCGGGATGCTCAAGGCGGGATATTCGCGGTCATCGATGTAGATGACGGGTTCGTCCGCAGTCGCGTCACGGAAGAACAGGTAACGCAGGCCTTTGTTCTCGACCTCGCCCTGCAGCTTGAGTCCCACGACGCTGGCGGCGCGCGCTTCGGATGCGCCACCACGGAACAGCGCGGCGACATCGTCCGCGGAGAGCGGTTCCATGTCGGAAAACGCGATGGGCGTTTCTTGGACGAGCGCGCCCGTGGCGAACTCCACGAGCAGATGCCTGGCGGTCACGCGCATATGGACTTCCCCATAGCCGACCGGTGACGCGTCGCTTGCGCCGATGCCGACGTATGCGCCACGGAAGGCACGGACGTGGGTGGCGGCGGGAGGATCGGAGCAGGCGGATGCCGCGAATCCCAGGAGGATGACGGCGGAGAGCGCGAGAAATGAGCGGTGAAGCATGCGGAGCTCCGAGGTTCGGTTCCTGGGCACGGCGCCGGGGAACGGGGGACTGTACGGCTTTTTCCGCGGAAGGTCAAGGTGAAGCGAGGCGTGAAGGGCACAGAGCAAACGCCCGCGGGCCGCGTCGAAGCGTAGCGTAAACGCTGTCAGAAAAAATACGGCCCTCAAGCAAGAGGGCCGTATCGCGTTCACCAATCCGCGTCATATGCCGCCGCACTCCGCCCGTCCGTGCGCAGGCGCGGTACGTTTTCCGCCTTCAAGCCGGTCTCTTGCATCATGCGTGCGAACCGCGTTTCGGCGTCATGCTTGGTCGAGTAGAAGAAGCAGGCCGCGTTCGGATTGGACGAATCGACGATCACGACGTCCGGCTTCGTGCCTGCCGAATGCTGGAAGAACAGGTAACGCAGGCCGGCATCCAGTGCGGCGCCCTTGGGCTTGAGACCCTTCGGTGCCGCGTCTCGTGCGCCTTTATAGAGCCACGCGATTTCCTCGTCGCTCATGGGAGCGAGCTTGGACAATTCCATCTGGTCGTACTGCACGCCCTTTCCGGTCGCGAGTCGCGTTCGTATCGTGTCAGCGCTGACGGTAAGCTCCATTTCGCCGAACCCGATCGGTGACGCGGCGCTCTCGCTGATGCCGATGTAGGTGCCACGGAACTGCCGGACGTATGTCGTCGCGGTCGTGTTGCTGCAACCGGCCAACACGGCAAAAGCGAGAAACGTGAGCATGAGATGCGTGAACGAACGATGACGCATGAACGGTCTCCTTGCTGCGATAGCGCGGCAATAGTGGGGCTTGTTCGGGGAAAAGTCAATGGTTGCCGGTTGAGCCTGCCTGTCACGCAAAAAAACGCCCCGCCTGCGTTTCAGCAAGCGGGGCGCTTCTTTTTCCCTTCCGTCTTAGACCTCGATCACCACCGGCAGCACCATGGGGCGCCGCTTGGTCGCGGTGAACAGGTACTGTCCCACGTCGTTGCGGATGGTGTTCCGCAGCGTCTCGTCGAACGCCGGCGTCTTAGGGTCGCGGTCCACCAGGAGTTTCTTCACGAAGGCGCGGGCACGTTCGATCAGCTCCTTGTTCTCGCGCATGTAGACGAAGCCGCGCGAGATGATGTCCGGTTCGCCCACCAGCGATCCGCTCTTGCGGTCGATGGTCGCGATGACCACGAACACGCCGTCCTCGGCCAGCGCCACGCGGTCGCGCAGCACCACGTCTGACACATCGCCCACGCCGAGACCGTCCACCATGACGTATTCCGTGGGGACCTTGTCCATGGTCAGGCGCGCGCCGGTCTCGGTGAACTCCATGATCTGGCCGTTGTCCGCCACGAACACGTGGTCCGGAGCGATGCCGACCTCATGCCCGAGCTGGCGATGCCCCTCCAGGAGGAAGCGGTTGCCGTGGATCGGGATCAGGAACTGCGGCTTGGTCAGGCGCATCATGAGCTTGAGGTCTTCCTGCTTGGCGTGGCCGCCCGCGTG
>JBEEJS010000147.1:0-3705 GCA_041169025.1 Candidatus Parcubacteria bacterium | reverse complement strand
TGTCAAATGCCTCGCCGTCTTCGGTCAATGGACATCCTGGGGGAAGGCACCACACTCCCCCTTGCCAAGCCCCCAAACCCATGCTAACCTCCGCAGGAGTGGCATTTTAGCCATACTAAGCCTCGTTTCCAAGGTCCCGCCCAGGTGATTCGGCCTAAAAGCCGTGAGCCAAAGCGGTCCCGCGTGAATAACGCGAACGAGGGCATATCGGAATATGGGGCAGTACGAACTCCTCTATATCATCCCGGCGAAGTTCACCGACGCCGAGATCGCCGGACTCATCGAAAAGATGAGCGGCATCATCACCCTGGCCGGCGCGAAGGTCCTTGAGACCCACTCGCTCGGCAAGCGGAAGCTGGCGTACCCCATCGATCACGTGCGGCACGGGAACTACGTGCTCAACTACGTGGAGATGGAGCACCCGGTGGTGGCCAAGCTCAACGACGTGCTGCGTCTCAACGCGGACATCCTGCGCCACCTCATCGTGACGCGCGACCCGTACCTGAAGACCATCCCGTCCATCATCGAGGTGGAGGAGCGCCGCAATGAGGAAGGCGAGATCATCCGCGAACGCCGCTCTTCGCCGGTCGTGCAGGTCAAGGTGCCTGCCGCCCTGGCCAAGGAGGCCATGAGCACCGCCGAGCTCGACAAGAAGCTCGACGAGATCCTCACCGAGGAAGTGGCGTAAACGGAAGGACTTGCGCGTTTCAGGCGGTTCATATATGAACTGCGCGTCGGACGAAGGCGGTGGGGAGACCGCATGCGTCCGGACCTGAATTCTTCATTAAAAACCACCACCTATGATGAGTCTCAACCGCGCCCAGATCATCGGCAACCTCACCCGCGACCCGGAGGTGCGCACCACGCCCGCAGGACAGCAAGTCGCGTCCTTCGGCGTCGCCACCAACAGCACCTGGACCGACTCCGCCGGAGTCAAACAGGAACGGGCCGAGTTTCACAACATCGTCGCCTGGGGCAAACTCGCTGACATCTGCGGACAGTACCTGAACAAGGGCCGTAAGGTGTTCATCGAAGGCCGCCTCCAGACGCGCGATTGGGAAGGCCAGGACGGTCAGAAGCGCTCCCGCACGGAGATCGTGGCCGAGTCCATGATCATGCTCGACCGCGGCACCGGCGCACCGGGAGCCGCACAGGGCCAGCGCGCGACCGCGACGGCAACCGCCGCCAAGTCCGCGTCCGCCGAAGCCGGTTCGGAAGACGAGATCAAGGTAGAGGATATCCCGTTTTAAACTATGCGTAAGAATCAGAACAACAGCGGAATCTCCGTGCAGAAGCACTGCGGTTTCTGCATCAAGAGCGTGAAGGCCGTGGATTACAAGGATCCGAACGCCCTCCGCCGCTACACCTCTTCCTACGGGAAGATCGTCCCTCGCCGCAAGAGCGGCGTCTGCTCCAAGCACCAGCGCATGCTCTCCGAGGCCATCAAGCGGGCGCGGACGATGGCGTTGCTGCCGTACGTGGTGCTCTAGTCTCCGGACTTGGAACCATGGCAAAAAGAAGACCCGCCCTCATGAAGGGGGCGGGTTTTCGATTTGTGTGTCTTGAGGTGTCAAGTGATTTCGTATTCGGCGTTCAAAATGAGACCGTTTCGTTCGGAGAGGTAGAGCGTGCCCGTACCGTCGCTATCGTCCAGCTGAACGGTCATGCTACCAAAGGAATTGATACCCCCGCGACCATCGCTCGTTTCCATAATGAACGGGGTATTGAAGGTCAGGATGAGACGTTTGGACTTCCGGTCATAGTCCACACCGGCGATTGTCCGGGTAAATGACGCCTCGTCGTTCTTGGGCAGGAAGACGAAGATGGTACGGCCCATGAGGGCTTTCTGGCGCGTGCGTTGCGGGATGTTCGACATGCGTTTCCTCCGACGGTTGACGAAACTGCTGAGAACGTAGCAGAATGACCCGACTGCGTCAATGCTATGGAAGCCCAGAATTGGAAGCGCCTGAATACCGACCCCGCTTTCCGCGCCCGCATGGAAACCCGCTCCCGCGTGATTTCCGCGGTGCGCGCGTTTTTCGTGCGTGAAGGATTTTTGGAGGTGGAAACGCCGTTCGTCGTTCCGGTCCCCGGCATGGAGCCGCACCTGGATCCGTTCGCCACGGAGGTTCGGAGGCATGATGGCGCGCGCTTTGCGGCTCATCTCATCACCTCCCCGGAGTACTCCATGAAGAAGCTCCTCGCCGGCGGCCTCCCGCGCATCTTTGAGCTGGCGCGCGCATACAGGAACAGCGAGCCTTGGGATGGCACGCATAATGCGGAGTTCACGATGCTTGAGTGGTACCGTGCGAATACCGATTACGCGGCGATGATGCAAGACACCGAGCGCATGGTGGCTAACGTGGCACGGGAGGTTTGCGGGTCGGAAGTCATTGAATGGCAGGGGAAGACGATCGATTTGTCGGCCCCTTGGCCGCGCTTGTCCGTCGCAGAGGCGTTCAGGAAATTCGCAGATATCGATCTCGGCGCTGGTATAGATGACCCGGCTCGTTTCCGGGCGGACGTCGAGTCCAAGGGTGTCGTTCTGACCTCGCATGACACTTGGGATGACGCCTTCTTCAAGCTGTTCCTGCGGGATATCGAACCTCGGCTGGGTCTGCCGGATGGGGCGCCCTCTGAACCAGTCCGCCCCGTCATTCTGTACGACTATCCCAAGAGTATGGCGGCCCTGGCTCGCATCAAGGAGTCAGACCCGCGCTACGCAGAGCGCTTCGAAGCATACGTCTCCGGAATCGAGCTTGCCAACGCCTTTTCCGAGCTTAATGATGCTGCCGAGCAACGCGCCCGGTTAGAGGCCGAGCGCGAGGAACGCCGCAAACTGGGCGCATCGGACTATGGGTTGGACGAGCAGTTCCTGGAAGCCGTCGGTATGATGCCACCCTCTGCTGGTATTGCCTTTGGCGTGGACCGTTTGGTACTGTTGCTCGCAGACGCGGCAACGCTTAGGGATGTCCTGTACTTCCCTTCGTCTGACCTCTTCAGTAATGGCTGAACCGGCCGAGCCGCACCCTCCCGACCGCGCTGCCTCAAAAGAGGCGGGCACATAACACCGTCATAACCGCACCGCTATGGCCACGACCGCAGACATCAAGAAGGAT
Source organism: Candidatus Parcubacteria bacterium (assembly GCA_041169025.1). Taxonomy (GTDB): domain Bacteria; phylum Patescibacteriota; class Patescibacteriia; order SG8-24; family SG8-24; genus JBEEJS01. The sequence goes on along the minus strand of JBEEJS010000147.1, from coordinate 586 downwards.
CTGTTCATCCGCCACAAGGACGCCATCTGCGCCATCGTGGAGTTCCAGTTCGTGAACCCAGGCAAGGGGAGCGCCTTCGTGCGCACGCGCCTGAAGAATGTGCAGACCGGCAAGGTGCTGGAGCACACCTTCAAGTCCGGCGAGGACATCGACGTGGTGGACCTGGAACGCGTAAACATGCAGTACCTGTACAAGGACGCCGACAACTACTCCTTCATGGACAACAAGACCTTCGAGACGTACGGCATCCCGGTTGAGGTGCTTGGCGACAAGGGTCAGTGGCTCAAGGAGGGACAGGAGGCCATCGTCCTCATGCATGGCGAGCAGGCGTTGTCCGTCGCTCTCCCGATGAAGCTCAGCTTCAAAGTCACCGAGGCCATGCCGGCGGTGAAGGGTGACACGTCCTCGGGCCGCGTGCTCAAGGAGGTCACCATCGAGACCGGAGCCAAGATCAAGGTGCCGATCTTCATCGATCAGGGTGAGGATGTCATCGTGAACACGGAGACGGGGGAGTACGTGGAGAGGGCGTCGAAGTAATCTCGCGCAGGAAAGACCGGCGCTCGGGCCGGTCTTTTGCTGTCACGTC